>JAGHSH010000222.1 GCA_018065965.1 Candidatus Apopatocola equi | reverse complement strand
TACTATTTTATAAAGGTATAAACAGCGATGGGACGGTGCCGGATCAGTTCACATCATCCGCCACCGTTTCGGGGGGCAGCTCCAGCAGCTGGGGATTTTTGAGGAAATACTTCATGCACTTGAGCGCCTCCACCAGATAGCTGGCGTCGGCGATGCGCTCGTCCACGGTGAAGCGGAGATCCACCATGTGCCGATCCTGTACCTGACCCTCCCGGTCCAGCTCATAGACATGCCGCTTGGCGCCGTAGCTCAGGTAGATGGGAACATTGCCGAAATCGTGGATGTGGTGATCCACGCTCTGCACGCCCAGACTGCCCAGATCGCAGATGGCCAGGGAGGCGTGGTAGGGGCTGGCGTCCAGAAACCGCCGGGGCAGCCAGTCGTTGTAGTCCAGCATCCGCAGAACGGCCATGAAGGGGCGCAGGAAGAAGCGGTTGAGGCGGGTCAGGGAGGCGGCAAGGCGGTCAAAGTCGCTCTCGCCGGTGCCGGCCTGCACATTATCCACCGCTGCGTTGAGACGGCTGTAAATGTCGTAGATCGTGTCGGTGGGGCTGCAGTGGAGCTTCACGCTGGTCCAGGCGGAATCGCTGCCCACGCCCTTGCGGACGCGCAGCACCACCTGAATGTCACTGCGGGCGAAAAGGCGCCGCGCGGCCACAAAGCGGTTGATGCCCGGGCGCATACTCACTGTGCGCACGTAGGCGGCTACCATGAGGTGCGTAAAATTCATAGCGGGGCTGCCCTCGCTGCGCTTGTCGATCAGCCATTGCTCCAGCGCGGAGATCTCCAGATTGTCCGCGTAGCTGTCGCAGGCGTCGTTGCGTTCGCGCATCACATAGGGGCCCAGATTGAGCACGGCGCTCAGTGAGCGGAGACGGCGGCCCTCCCGCCGATCGCCCAGACGGCTGTTCGGATTTCTTTTGTCTCTGGCCATGCTTCTGCCTCCTGTGAACTCATTCCGGCTCATCGCTAAACTTCCCATAATACTTTTTATATTATAGCGTGAAATCCGACATTTGACAAGAGATAAAAAAAGTATTTCCGTCAGAAGCTGCCTGAAATATCTGTTATAAATAAAATGCATTAAATATGACGAAAGAAGCATAGTGCCATTTTCGGAAAAAATTGACGAAATGTCTTGCCAAGCTTGCGAAAAAGCTGTATAAATGTATAGCAGTGAAAAGTTTTAGTTGCAGGGAGGTGTAAGAATGTCAATGGATGCGATCACGGCTGTCGCCCAGGCTGAGGCCGAGGCCAAGGCTGCCGTCGCTGCGGCGGAAGCCAAGGCACGTCAGCTGGTCAACGAGGCTGAGGCTGCCGGTAAGGCAGCGGTGGAAGCAGCACTCGCCAAAGCAGGCAAGGAGCTTTCCGAGCTCGCCGCCAAGGCCGCTCAGGAAGCCGAAGCCAAGGCTGCCGAACTAACCAAGGAAGCAGAGACCAAGAAAGCAGCACTGCGCACGGAGGCCGGAGCCAAGCTCGAACAGGCCGCCGATCTCGTGGTGGAAAGGATCGTGAACAGCTGAGATGTCTATTCTGAAGATGAAAAAACTCCGGCTCGTCGCAATCCGTTCCAAAAAGGAGGAACTGCTGCGCGAACTCATCCGCCTCGGCTGTGTGGAGTTCACGGAGCAGGCGGTCAATGAGCAGGCGGCTCGCGAGAGCTGCCAGCTTATGAGCCTCAAGTCCCAGCGCACCGCTCTTGTGGGAGCGGTGAATATCCTTGGCAAGTACGCGCCGGTGAAGAGCAAGCTGCTCGCCCCCACGCCGGAGTTTGATGGTGAGGTCCTGCTGGACGACAGCGATCTGGAAGCTGCCATGCAGGCTGCCGCCGCCATCGAGGGGTCGGAAGACCGTATCCGCCGCGCCCTCGCCGAGGAAAGCCGCCAGAGAGGCATTATCGAGTCTCTCGTGCCCTGGACCGCTCTGGATCTTCCTCTGGAGCAGGACGGCACCGAGCGTACCGTGATCCTCAAGGGCACCGTTCCCGTCCGTCAGGATCTGAGCGCCGTTGCCGATGCGCTCCGTCAGGTCTCCGAGGAGGCCGAGCTCTTCCCTGTCAGCAGCGATAAGACCCAGAACTATCTGGTCGTCGTCTGCATGAAGGAGAATGCGGCCGCCATGCAGGAGGCTCTCCGCGGCTTCGGCTTTGCCGCCGCCGCCATCAGCGGCATGAACGGCACGGCCAAGGACTGCTGCGCCGCCGCCGAGGCTGCCATCAAGTCCCTTGCCGCCGAGCGTGACGAGGCCGCTGCGGCCATCGTTGCCATGGCTGACAAGCGCGACGCCCTCAAGCTTGCCGCCGACAAGCTGCAGGCCAAGCTGGCCATGGCTGAGGCGGAGGAGACCATGCTCGGCACCGAAAAGACCGTGGTCATGGAGGGCTGGATGCCCGCCGATAAGGAAGAGGAGCTGGGTAAGCTCTTCGACCGCTATGACTGCGCCTGGGAGTGCGAGGAGCCTGCTGAGGAGGAGTATCCCGATGTTCCCGTCAAGCTGGTCAACAACAAGTTCACCAACTCTCTGAACATGGTCACCAATATGTACTCCCTCCCCGCCTACGGCACCGTGGACCCCAACCCCCTGATGGCTCCCTTCTTTATCGCCATCTTCGGCCTGATGATGGCCGACGTGGGCTACGGCCTTATCATGATCATCGCCGCCATCGTGGCGCTGAAGAAGATGAAGCCCAGAGAGGGCAACCTGGCCTTTGCCCAGCTGCTGCTCTACGGCGGCATCGCCACCACCATCTGCGGCGTGCTGACCGGCGGCTTCTTCTCCGATGTGATCAACCAGATTTACGCCATCAAGCATCCCGAGACCCCTGAGCTGATCCGGGGACTCTTCAGCGCGGAAAAGGATTCCACCATGGTGCTCTTCGGCTCCATGGGCATCGGCCTGCTCCACCTGAACACCGGTATGGCCGTGAACTTCTCCCAGAAGCTCAAGCGCGGCGAGGTCGCCTCTGCCGTGTTTGAAGAGGGCTCTCTGTGGGTCATGCTGCTGGGCGCCGTCCTCATGGGTCTGCCCATGCTGGGTCTGGTCAGCAGCTCCCTGATGGGCACCGTCGGTATGTACATCCTCATCGTCGGTACCGTGATGCTGCTCTTCGGCGCCGGTCGGGAGTCCAAGGGCTTCGGCAAGATCACCGCTGCCTTCGGCTGCATCTACAATACCGCCACCGGCTGGTTCGGCGATATCCTCTCCTACTCCCGTATCATGGCCCTGATGCTGGCCGGCGGCGTTGTAGGCAAGGTTTTCAACACCGTTGCTCTGATGCCCTCGAAGAACGGTTTTACGGTGGGCTCCACCATCGCCTTCGTGGCCATCTTCCTCATCGGCCATGTGCTGAACTTCGCTCTGAACCTGCTGGGCTGCTATGTCCATGACCTGCGTCTGCAGTGCCTCGAGTTCTTCGGCAAGTTCTACGTGGACGGCGGCAAGGCCTTCAAGCCTCTCCGCTTCACCGGTGACTATGTTCGCGCAAAGGAAAATTAACATAAGCAACAAAACCAAAAAAGGAAAAAACTTTTAGGAGGAAAAATCAACATGGAAAACATTATTCAGACTATGGGCGGTACCGCTCTTGCTATGATGGGCGCTGCTCTGGCTGCCGCTCTCGCCTGCATTGGCTCCGCCAAGGGCACCGGCATCACCGGTGAAGCCGGCGCCGGCCTCGTCTCCGAGGATCCCAGCAAGTCCGGTAAGGTCATGATTCTCCAGGTTATTCCCGGCACCCAGGGCCTCTACGGCTTCGTTATCTTCTTCCTGGCCTTCCAGAAGATCGTCCCCAACATGGATCTCTACACCGGCGCCCGCGTGCTCTTCGCCTGCCTGCCCATCGCTCTCGGCGGCTGGATTTCCGCCATTGCTCAGGGCAAGGTCGCCGCTGCCTCCGTCAACATTCTTGCCAAGAAGCCCGATGACTGGTCCAAGGGCATGATCATGTGCATCGTCGTCGAGTTCTACGCCATTCTCTGCCTGCTGGCCTCCTTCCTGATGCTCTCCGGTATCTAATAGAGAATAGGCGGGTTTATTATGAAAGGCACTGAAAAAATCATCGCGCACATCCAGGCTGATGCTCAGGCTCAGGTTGACGCGATTCTCGCCAAGTGCGAGGAGCAGTGCGCCGCCCTCCGCAGTGAGTATGAGGCTAAGGCCAACGCTGCCTATGAAGAGCGGCTGCGCGTCGGCAAGGAAGAATGCGCCGCCCAGACGGAGTCTACCAACCGTCTGGCTCAGATGGAAGCCCGCAAGGGCGTGCTGGCCCTCAAGCAGGAGATGATTTCCGAGAGCTTTGAGAAGGCCTGCGGAAAGATCGTGGCTCTGCCCGAGGAGCAGTATGTGGCTCTGCTGGCCAAGCTGGCCAAGGAAGCTGCCGTCACCGGCTCCGAGCGTATTGTGCTCAACAAGCGCGACAAGGCCGCCATCGGCGCCGCCGTGTGCGAGAAGGCCAACGCCCTGCTGGGCAACGGTCAGCTCACCGTGGCGGAGGAGACCGGCGATTTCGCCGGCGGCCTCATCCTGCGCCGTGACAGCATCGAAGTCAACTGCACTGCCGAGCTTCTGGTGAAGCTCTGCCGCGAAGAGCTCTCCTCCAAGGTGGCGGGCGTTCTGTTCGCGTGATCCCGTCAGCAGGGAGGTAACGAATTGGCTACGAAAAAAGAAGCATATCTCTGCCTGTCTGCCATGCTTCGTGCCCGTGAAAACAAGCTCCTCAACGAGGAAAAGGCTCAGCGTATGCTGGAAGCCGCCTCCTTTGCCGAGGCTGCCAAGCTGCTTGTGGACTGCGGTTATGAGGATATGTCCTCCATGAACAGCGGTGAGATCAACACCGCTCTCAATGACCACCGCAGCGCCATCTACTATGAGCTGGACGGTCTTGTGCCCGAGGAGGGTATCGTGGAGCTCTTCCGTGTGAAGTATGACTACCATAACGCCAAGACGGTCGTGAAGGCCGAGGCGATGGGTCAGGAGCCGGAGAGACTGATGTCCGATGCCGGCCGCATGAAGCCGGACGCTCTCCTGAACGCGTATCAGGAGGAGCACTACAGCATTATGCCCGGTGAGCTGGGCCGCGCGATGGCGGATGCCAGAGCGATCCTGGCGCGCACCGGCAATCCTCAGCTGGCCGACACCCGGCTGGATCAGGCTTATTTCGATGAGCTTGCCGCCGGCGCCAAAAAGCTGAACAACGCATTTCTCGCGGATTATGTTCGCATCCTCATTGACAGCACCAACCTGAAGATCGCCGTGCGTACCCTGCGCTGCGGCCGCGGCAGCGATGCCATGGCTGACACGCTCATCGTCGGCGGCAATGTGGGTGCCGACCGTATCGTCTCCGCCGGTGACGCCGAGAGCATCTCCGCTCTCTTCGCCCACGGCAAGCTGGAGAAGGCTGCTGCTCTGGTTCCCGAAGTGGCAAAGGGCGGCTCTCTGACGGCCTTCGAGCTGGAGTGCGACAACGCCGTGACGACCCACCTCAAGAGCGCCAAGCTCATGAACTACGGCATGGAGTGCGTGATCGCCTACATGGCGGCCGTGGAGACCGAGATCACTGCCGTGCGCATGATCCTCAACGGCTTCCTCGATGGCATTGCCCCCAACCGTACTAAGGAAAGGCTGCGTGAACTGTATGCATAAGATCGGCGTTATGGGCTCCCGCGAGACCGTGATCGGTTTCAAGGCGCTGGGCCTGGATGTGTTCCCCACCTCCGACATCACGGAGGCCCGTCACACCCTGCGCCGCATCGCCAAGCCCGAAGAGAACTATGCGATCATCTACGTGGAAGAGAACCTTGCCAAGGAGCTCTGGAGCGATATCAACCGCTACAAGGATGCTCCCACCCCCGCCATCATTCTGATCCCCGGGCGTGACGGCACTCTGGGTCTCGGCCAGTCGGCTCTGCAGGAGGCCGTGGAGCGCGCTGTTGGCTCCAACATTCTGTGACAACCTTGAAGGAAAGAAGGTAAGTAACTTTTGAGCGGTAGAGTAATTAAAGTTTCCGGCCCTCTGGTGACTGCCAACGGTCTGCAGGACGCGAACGTGTCCGACGTGGTCCGTGTCGGCGAGCAGCAGCTGGTCGGCGAAATCCTGAATATGACCGGCGGCACCGCCTCTATTCAGGTCTATGAAGAGACTTCCGGCCTTGGCCCCGGCGCCGAGGTCATCACCACCGGTATGCCCATGAGCGTTGAGCTCGGACCCGGCATGCTGGAGAACATCTACGACGGCATTCAGCGTCCTCTGCCCGAGATCCGCGCTCTCACCGGCGAGACCATCGCCCGCGGTGTGAACGTCCCCTCTCTGAGCCGTACCAAGACCTGGGAATTCGTTCCCGTGGCCAAGGTGGGCGATGCTGTCGTCGGCGGCGACATCCTCGGCACCGTCCAGGAGACCTCCGCCATCTCCCACAAGATCATGGTTCCCCCCAACACCAAGGGTGTGATCACCGACATCAAGGCCGGCACCTTCACTGTTGAAGAGACCATCGCCACTCTGCAGCTGGACAACGGCAAGACCCAGGATCTGAACATGATCCAGCGCTGGCCCGTCCGTATTCAGCGCCCCTACGCCAACAAGCACACCCCCAGCCGTCCTCTGAACTCCGGACAGCGCGTGGTCGATACTCTCTTCCCCGTTGCCAAGGGCGGCACCGCGGCCATCCCCGGCCCCTTCGGCGCCGGCAAGACCGTTCTGCAGCACGCTCTGGCCAAGTGGTCTGACGTGGATATCGTTATCTACATCGGCTGCGGCGAGCGCGGCAACGAGATGACCGACGTTCTGAACGAGTTCCCCGAGCTGGTCGACCCCCGTAACGGCGAGCCTCTGATGAAGCGTACCGTTCTGATCGCCAACACCTCCGATATGCCCGTGGCAGCCCGTGAGGCTTCCATCTACACCGGCATCACCATCGCCGAGTACTTCCGTGACATGGGTTACGACGTGGCCGTTCTGGCTGACTCCACCTCCCGCCGGGCCGAGGCCCTCCGTGAGATGGCCGGTCGTCTGGAAGAGATGCCCGGCGAGGAAGGCTACCCCGCCTACCTGGCTTCCCGTATCGCTCAGTTCTACGAACGCGCCGGCGTTGTTGAGTGCCTTGGCAAGGACGGCCGTATGGGCTCCGTCACCGCCATCGGCGCCGTGTCTCCTCCGGGCGGCGATATTTCCGAGCCTGTTTCTCAGGCCACCATGCGTATCGTCAAGGTGTTCTGGTCTCTGGACTCCTCCCTGGCCTACGCCCGTCACTTCCCCGCCATCAACTGGATGAACTCCTACTCCAACTACGACGATACTCTCCGTCCCTTCTATGACAAGACCTTCGGCCCCACCTTCATGCAGAACCGCACCAAGGCCATGGCCATCCTGCAGGAAGAGAACGAGCTGAACGAGATCGTCCGTCTGGTCGGTCAGGACGCTCTGTCCGCCGATGACCAGCTCACTCTGGAGACTGCCCGTATGATCCGTGAGGACTTCCTGCAGCAGAACTCCTTCGTGGTCGAGGACGCTTACTCCTCCTACGATAAGCAGTACAACCTGCTCGACATGATCCTCAAGTATGACGCTCTCTGCCGTGAGGCCCTGACCAAGGGCGCTTCTCTGCAGAAGCTGGCTCTGATCCCCGCCCGCGCCAGCATCGGCCGTGCCAAGACCGTGGATCAGGAGGTCTACAGCGCTCAGTATGAGGAAATCATCAAGAACATGACAGCCGAGATCAACGCTGTTGTCGCAGGAGGCGAAGAGGAATGATTAAGGAATACAAGACTATTCACGAGATCGCCAGCCCCCTGATGGTCGTTGACCATGTCGAAGGTGTTACCTACGACGAGCTGGCTGAGCTTGAGCTCCCCAACGGCGAAGTCCGCCGCTGCAAGGTTCTGTCCGTGGAAGGCGATCGCGCCGTCCTGCAGCTGTTCGACTCCGCTCTGGGCATCAACCTGGCTGAGAGCAAGGTTCGTTTCCTGGGCCATCCTCTGGAGCTGGGTGTCAGCGAAGATATGCTGGGCCGTGTTTTCAACGGCATGGGCGACCCCATTGACGGCGGCCCCGCCATCATTGCCGAGGAGCACCGCGACATCAACGGTCTCCCCATGAATCCCGCTGCCCGCGCTTACCCCGCCGAGTTCATTCAGACCGGCGTTTCCACCATCGACGGCCTGAACACCCTGGTTCGTGGCCAGAAGCTGCCCATCTTCTCCTGCTCCGGTCTGCCCCGCGCCGCTCTGGCTGCTCAGATCGCCCGTTAGGCCAAGGTTCTGGGCAACAACGAGGCTTTCGCCGTCGTGTTCGCCGCCATCGGCATCACCTTCGAGGAGTCTGAGTACTTCATTCAGGAGTTCCGCCGCACCGGCGCCATCGACCGTACCGTCGTCTTCTCCAACCTGGCCAACGACCCCGCCGTCGAGCGTATTTCCACCCCCCGTATGGCTCTGACCGCCGCCGAGTACCTGGCCTTCGAGAAGGACATGCACGTTCTGGTCATCCTGACCGACATCACCAACTACGCCGAGGCTCTCCGTGAGGTCTCCGCCGCCAAGAAGGAAGTTCCCGGCCGCCGCGGCTATCCCGGCTACCTCTACACTGACCTTGCTCAGATGTACGAACGCGCCGGCCGCCGTCTGGGCAAGAAGGGCTCCATCACCATGATCCCCATTCTGACCATGCCCGAAGACGACAAGACCCACCCCATCCCCGACCTTACCGGCTACATCACCGAGGGTCAGATCATCCTCTCCCGTGACCTGTACCGCAAGGGCATCATTCCTCCCGTGGACGTGCTTCCCAGCCTGTCCCGTCTGAAGGATAAGGGCATCGGCGAGGGCAAGACCCGTGAGGACCACTCCGGTGTTCTGAACCAGCTCTTCGCTGCCTACTCCCGCGGCAAGGAGTCTGCCGAGCTGATGACCATTCTCGGCGAGTCCGCTCTGTCCGACGATGATAAGCTCTATGCCAAGTTTGCCGACGCCTTTGAGAAGCAGTATGTCAATCAGGGCAACGACACCAACCGCACCATCGAGGATACTCTCACCATCGGCTGGGAGCTGCTGAGCATCCTGCCTGAGCGTGAGCTGAAGCGTATCAAGGAAGAGTACATCGCGAAGTACCTGCCCAAGCAGTAATTGTTCCGCGCTCTCACATAAACGTGAGATACACCGGTAGGCGATTGTAAAAAGCAGGTGAAGAAGGATCATATCCATTTTTGTTGTGGCTTCGCCGCAACAAAAATCCCTGCAAGGCGAGCAAAGCGAGCCCTCGCGCCGACCAAGGCGGCAAAGCCGCTGCGATTGCGCGAGAGACTCGATTGTAAAACGCAGTTTTACAATCGACTATGAAATCCGTGAGGTGAAATAATGGCAACAGTCACACCGACCAGAATGGTCTTAAACCAGATGAAGGGTCGTCTCACCACTGCCCAGAGAGGTCACAAGCTCCTCAAGGACAAGCGGGACGAGCTCATGCGTCAGTTTATGGATGTGGTGCGCCGGAATAAGGAACTCCGTCTCAAGGTCGAGGCGGGTCTGACCGAGGCTTTCGCGGCTCTGTCCGTGGCGGGCTCCGTCATGTCCCCCGAGATGCTGGAGCAGAGCCTTCTCTACCCCCGGCAGAGTGTGGAGCTGGGCGTCGGATTCAATAACGTGATGAGCGTCAATGTGCCGGTTTACGACTTCAAGACCAAGTCCGCCGACAGCGGTGATATCTTCCCCTACGGCTTTGCGCAGACCTCCGGCGAGCTGGATGACGCCATGAGCGCCATCTCCGGCGTGTTCGAGGATATGCTGGAGCTGGCTCAGGTGGAAAAGACCATGCAGCTGCTGGCGCAGGAGATCGAGAAGACCCGCCGCCGCGTCAACGCGCTTGAATACGTTATGATTCCCGAATATCAGGCCAACATCAAGTACATCACCGCCAAGCTTCAGGAGAATGAAAACTCCACGAAGGTGCGTCTGATCAAGGTGAAGGAAATGGTTCTGGAAAAGGCCCACGACTTCAAGTACGCCGAATAAGCATCCAAATAAAAAACACACCCGTTTCGGGTGTGTTTTTTATTGTAGCAGCCAGCGGATGCCCCGCAGCGTCCGACCCACGGGATCGGTGAAATGATTGCCTTCGTTCCACTCCAGCACACTGCAGCAGCAGAGGGAATAGAAGGCGGACAGCTCCTGCAGACTCTCGCCCACGGTGCGCATCTGCCGGCTGCGGCTTTTTGCTTCCTTTTTCCCCAGACTGAGATAGACCTTTGTCTCCGGCGGCAGGGGACGGCTGCGGACATACTCGCAAAGGCCGGGGAACCAGAAGCTGCCGGATACAGCCGCACAGCCTGCAAAGCGAGGGCTTTCATGGAGCGCCCACAGGGCAAAGAGACCGCCCAGAGAGTAGCCGCAGAGATAAGCGGGCAGGGCGCGGAGCGGCTCCGGCAGCCTGTCCAGCGCCGATTCCAGTCGATGGAGGGTGGAGGCGGCCTCCCCGGCAAAGGCTTCCTCCCCGAACACGGCGGGGGCGGCCCAGGGGGAGAGCTCCCGGTTCCAGTCATCCACAGGGAAGAGCGCGA
>JAGHSH010000209.1 GCA_018065965.1 Candidatus Apopatocola equi | reverse complement strand
GTCCGGTGTGGGCCAGCTGGTGGAAATGGCCGCCAAGAAGGGCCGCGCCACCCGCCCCGACATCCACCTGGGCATCTGCGGCGAGCACGGCGGTGAGCCCAGCTCCGTTGAGTTCTGCCACAGAGTGGGTCTGGACTATGTGTCCTGCTCTCCCTTCCGTGTGCCCATCGCCCGTCTGGCTGCCGCGCAGGCGCAGGTGAAGTTCCCCCGCTAATTACATACCCTAACGGGTTCATTGCCAATCGGCAATGAACCCGTTTTTTATACGCTGCAGCTGTCCGGCCTGTTTATCACCACCGCGGCAGGGTGCCGCAACGGGCATTCAGCCCCCCCCATTCTTTCCTGTCTTTTTCGTGAAAGACAGAAAGAATGGGGGCTGAATTTCGTTAGCCTTTGCTAATATTTTCCGTCAGCGGCCGCTTCGGCCTCCGCTCCCTTGCTTTTCCGGAAAAAATGTGCTAAAATTCATGCATTCCGGAAAAAAAGGAGGCATGGCTATGGCATTGCAGGAATCGGGCGAGATGTATCTGGAGACTATTCTGATCCTCAGCGGGCAGAAGGACAGCGTCCACGCCGTGGACATCAGTGAGTACATGGGCTACTCCAAGCCCAGCGTCAGCCGTGCCGTGGGTCTGCTGGTGAACGGCGCTTACATCACCGTGGAGCAGGACGGCAGCATCCTCCTGACTCCCTCCGGCCGGCAGGTGGCCGAAACCATCTATGAGCGGCACCGGCTGCTGACCCTCTACCTCACGGGCATCGGCGTTCCCGCAGACATCGCCGCGGATGACGCCTGCAAGATCGAACACGTGATCTCCGCAGAATCCTTTGAAGCGCTCAAGCGCCATATCGAATATATGCAGGAGCACGGGCTTCTCTCCTGAAAGGTTCATTGCAGAATTTGCAATGAACCTTTTTTTGATTTTATCAACGCGCCCCACTATCAGCCCCCACCCTGTGGGGGGAAATACCCTGTCATTACCGGGGACAGCAAAGCTCCGCTCTCTTTTTCCCCCTTGACAAAGCGGTATGTCCCTGCTATAATCGACATATGTCGAAAAAGGAGGTGTTCCTTTGCCCAGACCGCAACGATCCCGCAGAATCTGCCGTGAGCCCGAATATGTTGCCTTTCACGCAGAGGGCGGCAGCCGTGAGAATGCGGTTCTTCTCTCTCTGGACGAATACGAGGTGCTTCGTCTGGTTGACTACGAAAAGCTGACCCACGAGCAGTGCGCCGAGCGCATGGATATCTCCCGCACCACCGTGACGGAGATCTGCGAAAGCGCCCGACACAAGCTCATGGAAAGTCTGATCACGGGCCGTGCGCTCTATATCATGGGCGGCAATGTCCGCCTCTGTGAGGAGAGCCGCGAGGGCTGCACCTGTCACAAAAACTGCCATTGTCACCGCCAAAAATAAAGAACTGTAAGGAGAAAAATCAACATGAGGATCGCCATCACCTACGAAAAGGAAACCGGGAATATTTTTCAGCATTTCGGTGAGACCGAATGCTTCAAGGTTTATGAGATCCGCAACAAGGAATGTGTCCTTTCCTACCTGCTGGAGGCCGAGGGCACAGGTCACGAGGCGCTGGCGGATTTTCTCGCCGCCAACCAGGTGGACGCTGTTCTCTGCGGCGGTGTGGGCGGCGGCGCTGCCGCAGCGCTGAACCGCCGTGGCATCCTGCTGCTGGGCGGCGTGCAGGGCACCGCCGACGGCGCCATCGATATGCTGCTCCATGACCGACTGGTCTACCGCACCGACCCCACCTGCGACCACCACGACGGCTGCGAGGAGGGCTGCGACGGCTGCTGTGAGGACTGCGAGGACGAGGTTTTCGCCAACGAGATCTGATGCTCTCTTATCCGACCCTAAATCTCAAATTCGGGAGGCTGTATGGTACAGTATAATGTTACCGGCATGAGCTGCGCCGCCTGCTCCGCCCGGGTGGAAAAGGCCGTCAGCGCCGTGAGCGGCGTAACGGGCTGCTCGGTCAGCCTGCTGACCAATTCCATGGGCGTGGAGGGCAGTGCTGCCGCCGCCGATATCATCGCCGCCGTGGAAGCCGCCGGTTACGGCGCTTCTCTCAAGGGCGCCGCCCCCTCCGTCCGGGAGGAGGAAGAGGCGCTGGAGGACAAGGAGACCCCCCGGCTCAAAAAGCGGCTTTTCAGCTCGCTGGGCTTCCTGCTGCTGCTGATGTATGTGTCCATGGGTCACGGCATGTGGGGCTGGCCGCTGCCGTCCTTCTTTGCCGGGAACCCCGCCGCCGTGGCACTGCTGGAGCTGCTGCTGACGGTGACGGTCATGGTCATCAACCAGAAATTCTTTATCAGCGGCTTCAAGGCTCTGTGGAACCGCGCCCCCAACATGGACACGCTGGTGGCGCTGGGCTCCGCCGCAGGCTTTGTCTACTCCACCGTTGAGTTTTTCCTGCTGCTGGAGGCAGTATCGAGAGGCGACGCAGAGAGCGCCATGCACCGTCTCCACGGCTTCTACTACGAAAGCTCCGCCATGATCCTGACGCTCATCACCGTGGGCAAGATGCTGGAGAGCCGCTCCAAGGGCCGCACCACCGACGCCCTGAAGAGCCTGATGAAGCTCGCGCCCCAGACCGCCAACGTGGAGCGCGACGGGGAGGAGCGCACCGTACCCATTACCGAGGTGCAGAGCGGAGACATCTTCCTTGTGCGTCCCGGCGAGAGCGTGCCCGTGGACGGGGTGGTGCTCTCCGGTCACAGCGCCGTGAACGAGTCGGTGCTGACCGGCGAGAGTCTGCCCGTGGACAAGGCCGAGGGCGACAGCGTTTCCGCCGCCACGGTGAATGCCTCCGGCTTCCTGCGCTGCCGGGCCACCCGGGTAGGGGAGGACACCACGCTCTCCCAGATCATCCGTATGGTCAGCGACGCCGCCGCCACCAAGGCTCCCATCGCCAAGCTGGCGGATAAGGTCTCCGGGATCTTCGTCCCCACCGTGATCGCCATTGCTGCGGCGACCGCCGTGATCTGGCTGCTGTGCGGGGCGGAGTTCGGCTATGCGCTGGGCCGCGGCATCAGCGTGCTGGTCATTTCCTGCCCCTGTGCGCTGGGTCTTGCCACCCCCGTGGCCATCATGGTGGGCAACGGCGTGGGCGCGAAGAACGGCATTCTTTTCAAGACCGCCGTTTCGCTGGAGCAGTGCGGCAAAAGTGAGATCGTGGTGCTGGACAAGACCGGCACCATTACCGAGGGTATGCCCCGCATCACGGACATTCTCCCTGCCCCGGGCCGGAGCGCCGACGAGCTGCTTACACTGGCCGCCGCGCTGGAGAAGCCCAGCGAGCATCCCCTGGCCCGCGCCATTCTCCGCTATGCCGATGAAAAGGGCATCATCAGCGGCGA
>JAGHSH010000077.1 GCA_018065965.1 Candidatus Apopatocola equi | reverse complement strand
AAGACCGGGGACGAGCCGTCGCGCGTTCTCCGCGCCGATGCGGAGCGCGCCGGACAGGGCAGCTCCCTGCCCGGGTGCGACCGCTATCTGCCGCTGGTCTTTGAGGAGTATGCCACGGCGCCGGACTATCTGCCGGAGGACACCCTTGTGTTTATCGACTCCCCCGGCCGCTGTCAGGCCCGGGCGGAGGAGAATCTGAGCCGCCTTTCCGAGGACTGCAAACAGCTCACCGGCGCGGGCATCCCGGTGATGACAGCCAACGATTATCTGCTCCCCTGGCCGGAGCTCTGCCGGCAGCTCCGCCCCTTCGGGGTCGTGCAGGCCGACGCTTTTACTGCCGGACGCTATACCCTGAATCCCCGCTCCCTTTTCAACGCCGAGGCCCGGCAGCTGCCCGGCTACGGCGGCAGCGCGGAGACGGCGCTGGAGGACGTGAAGCGGTATCTGGAGCAGCAGTATTCCGTGGTGCTCCTCTGCGGCGACAGCCGCCGCGCCGAGGTCATGGCGCTGATGCTGGAGGAGGCCGGGATCCATGCCCTCCGGGGCTTCACCGCCGAGGGACTGCCGCCCCCGGGCTGCTGCAGCGTGGCGGTGGGCTCGGTTTCCTCCGGCATCGAGCTGCCGGAGAGCCGCGTGGCGGTGCTTACCGACGCCCAGATCGCGCCGGAGCGGACACAGCGGAAGAAGAAACGCCGCGCCATGGCCGATCGGGAGCGTCTCGGCTCCTGCGCCGATCTGACTGTGGGCGATCTGGTGGTGCACGAGCACCATGGCATCGGCCGCTTTGCGGGCATCTTCAAGATCCCCGTGGACGGGGTGCAGAAGGACTATATCAAGATCAAATACGCCGGCAGCGACGCCCTCTATGTGCCCGCCACCCAGCTGGATCTGGTGAGCAAGTATATCGGCGCTGCCGATGCAGACACGGTGAAGCTCAACAAAATGAGCGGCGGCGAGTGGCAGCGGACACGGAGCCGCACCAAGGCCGCCGTGAAGGAGCTGGCCGCCCAGCTGCTGAAGCTCTATGCCGCCCGGGAAAAGGCCAAGGGGCATGCCTTCTCCCCGGATACCCCGTGGCAGAAGGAATTCGAGGACGCCTTCGGCTACACGGAGACCGACGATCAGCTCCGCGCCATCGGAGAGATCAAGCACGACATGGAAGCCCCCACCCCCATGGATCGCCTGCTCCGCGGCGATGTGGGCTACGGCAAGACCGAGGTGGCGCTGCGGGCGGTGATGAAGTGCATCATGGACAACAAGCAGGCCTGCCTGCTCTGCCCCACCACGGTGCTGGCCCGCCAGCACTACCAGACGGCTGCCCAGCGATTCTTCGGCTACCCGGTACATATCGATGTGCTGAGCCGCTTCCGCACGGGCAACCAGATGAAGAAGGCGCTGGAGGACGTGCGCAGCGGCCGGACGGATCTGCTCATCGGCACCCACCGGCTTCTGAGCAGGGATGTGCGCTTCAAGGATCTGGGGCTTGTGGTGGTGGATGAGGAGCAGCGCTTCGGCGTAGCCCACAAGGAAAAGCTCAAGGAGCTGACCAAGGGCGTGGATGTGCTCACCCTCTCGGCCACCCCCATCCCACGGACGCTGAACATGGCGCTCTCGGGCATCCGGCAGCTCTCCGGGCTGGAGGAGCCGCCCCAGGGGCGGCAGGCCGTGCGCACCTATGTGATGGAGCATGACTGGCCCACCCTCTGCGATGCCATGCGCCGGGAGCTCCAGCGGGGCGGACAGGTCTATTACCTGCACAACCGGGTGGAAAACATCGAGCACACGGCTACGCGCATCGCAGCCCTGCTGGAGGGCGCGTCCGTGGGTGTGGCCCACGGGAAGATGAGCGAGGAGCAGCTCTCCTCCGTCATGGATGATATGATCGAGGGGCGCATCCAGATCCTTGTCTGCACTACCATCATCGAACCGGGCATAGACATCCCCAATGTGAATACACTCATCATCGAGGA
>JAGHSH010000212.1 GCA_018065965.1 Candidatus Apopatocola equi | reverse complement strand
CGGCGGCAATTCGCTCGTTGAGCTCCCAGAGTATGCGGCTGCGCAGCTCCGCTGCCGCTGCCCGGGTGAAGGTGATGACCAGAAAGCGGTCAATGTCCTCTCCTGCGTCGATATAGCGCATGAGCCGTTCCACCAGCACCCGGGTCTTTCCGCTGCCTGCGGCGGCGGAGACCAGCACGCACCGGCCACGGGTGGCGGCGGCCAGCTCCTGAGATGGGGTCAGGGGCATTCCGTTTCACTCCTTTCGCGCAGCTTAGCCCAGAAATCGGGAGCCTTGAGGGTGACCTTGTAGCGGCGCGTGTCGCGGCTCTCGTCAAAATGGCAGGCGTCGTAGTAGCTGCAGAAAACGCAGGCGCCCTCGTTCTCGCTCCGGTACCAGGGGTCGGCGGCGATGCTGCCCCGCTTCAGCTCCCGGGCCATGTCGCCCAGCAGCTCCTCCACATAGGCGGAGAGCAGTCCCAGCTCCTCGGCGTTAGCCAGAGAATCCCGGACGGCACTGCCGTCCTTGTTGAACTTCACGGGCAGGTAGCGGAGACCGTCCTCCCCGTGCTCCATGGCGCGGAGCACCTCTTCGTCCTCCAGCAGCAGACCGCTGCGCCGGAGAGAGGAGAGCTTATCCTTGAGTATTTCCTCGTCCGTAAGCCGGTGCTTTGCCTTTACCAGCTCATCCCGGGCGGGTACATAGAGCACTCCCGCCTCGGCAACGGGCAGACCGTAGCGCGCCTCGCCCTCCTTGGAGAGAGCGAAGAGGTAGAGGAGCATCTGCAGCCCCATGCCGTACCATACATCCGTGAGGGAAAAGGATTTTTTGCCGGTCTTGTAATCCATAATGCGCAGATACAGCTTGCCGTCATGCTCCCAGCCGTCCACCCGGTCGGCGGTGCCGGTGAATACCAGCGCCGAGTCACCCTCGCCCATACGGATGGGCGGCATACCCTCCCGCTCAGAGAAGTTCAGCTCGAAATCCAGGGGCTTGAAATCGGATCTCCGCAGCTCGGCGGCGGTGTCCAGCACCACCTGCTCCACCGTGGCGCGGAGGCGGCGGAAGAGATAGACGAAGCGGGCGCTCTTTTCCCGGAAATCCTGCAGATTCGTGTGGATGTATTCCTCCGTATAGCGCCCTGCCATTTCCCGGATCTGCTCATCGGAGCAGGCGGCGAAGCCGCCCTTTTCACTGACCTCCCGGGCCACGGATTCGAGAATGAAGTGGAGGAAGGTACCGTACTCCGGGGGATCGAAGCCCGCACTCTGCCGGGGCTCGGCCTTGAGCCCATAGCGGAGGAAATACTGGAACTTGCAGGCGGCCATACAGTCTACCCGGCTGGCGGTGAACCACGGGTCACTGTGATAGAGCCGCTCCGCCCCCTGCCGGCTGAGCCGTCCGCGACCCAGCGCGGCGCTCTCCCGGAGCTTCCGGAGCGTTTCGGCGGCCTCCGGATCGTCGGCAAAGGCGGCCAGCGCCTCCTCGTCGCCGCCGGCGGCCAGCGCAAAGGCTGTGGCGGCGCTTTTTGCCCGGCAGCGCAGCAGGGAGCCGGGCTGCTCGGTGAGGGAAAAGAGCTTCATGATGCGCTCGGTAACAAAGGAAGGGCGGGTCTCGCTGCCGTCGGTGTCCAGCAGAGGACGGGAGAGCCACAGACTCTCCGAGGGCAGGGTGACCACGTTGTAGATCAGACCGAACTCCCGGGAGAGCGCATCGTCTCCGTCGTCAATGCCCAGCGACAGGG
>JAGHSH010000159.1 GCA_018065965.1 Candidatus Apopatocola equi | reverse complement strand
CACCTGGCACAGCGACCGGCGGCGTCTGGTCTGCCATTACTGCGGCCATACGGAACGGGTGGGGGAGCAATGCCCCGAGTGCGGCGGCAAGCTCAGCTTTACCGGCGTGGGGACGCAGAAGCTGGAGGAGCAGCTCCGGGAGCTGTTTCCCGACACGGAGATCCTCCGCATGGACGCTGACAGCGTCAGCCCGGCGGGGAGCCATGAGGCGATTCTGAGCCGATTCCGGCAGGAGAATATCCCCATCCTCATCGGAACGCAGATGGTCACCAAGGGACTGGATTTTCCCAATGTGACGCTGGTGGGCGTGATTTCTGCCGACCAGAGTCTTTATGCGGGCAGTTACCGCTCGGCGGAGCGCTGCTTCTCCCTCATCACCCAGGTGGTGGGGCGCGCCGGACGCTCTGAGAAGAGCGGCCGCGCACTCATTCAGAGCTATACCCCCGGCAATCAGGTCATCCGGCAGGCTGCCGCACAGGACTACAACAGCTTTTATGAAAGCGAGATCCGGCTCCGGCAGCTGCAGTACTCTCCGCCCTTTTCCGATACCCTGGCGCTCACTGCCACCGGTGAGGAGGAGATCACCGTCCTCTCCTGCGCCGACTACATCCGGGATGTGTGCCGCGCAGAGCTGTGGGGGCGGGAAGATGTACAGGTGCTCGGCCCTGCGCCGCTGAGCGTGGTGCGGGTGAACCGCCGCTACCGTTACCGCGTTACGGTTGCCTGTCACTGCGACCGCGCCGTGCGGGAGCTGGTGAGCAGCCTGCTGATCCATTGCAATACCGCGAAAGAATACAAGGGCGTGTCCGTTTTTGCGGACATGGACCCCATGGAGTGAAAAGATATGGCTTTACGAAACATTCGCAAGGATGAGGACAGCGTCCTCTACAGGAACTGCCGCCCCTATACCGAGTTCAACGAGCGCCTCTGGGAGCTGCTGGACGACATGGGAGAGACCATGACGGACGCCTCCGGCGTGGGTCTTGCCGCCCCGCAGGTGGGCATTCTCCGGCGCTGCTGCGTGGTGCTGGAGACCAATGTGGCCGAGGATGAGGAGGAGTATATCATCGAGCTGGTGAACCCCGAGATCATCGAGGCCGACGGCGAGCAGACCGGCTGGGAGGGCTGCCTGAGCTTCCCCGGCCTCTACGGCTCTGTTACCCGTCCCGACCATGTGGTCGTGAAGGCGCAGGACCGTTTCGGCAAGGAGTTCACCGTGGAAGGCGTGGGTCTGACTGCCAGAGCCTTCTGCCACGAGATCGATCATCTCAGCGGTCATGTGTTCAAGGAGCTTTCCGAAGAGCTTCTCACCGAGGAGGAGCTGCAGGAGCGCTTTGCCGCCGAGGAAGAAGATTTCCCCGATGACGAAGCCGCTGAAGACTGAGGAAGACGGAATGAAGATCGTATTTATGGGTACGCCGGACTTCGGCGAGTGCTCCCTGCGGGCCCTGCTGGATGCGGGCTATGAGGTCATCGCGGCCTTTACCCAGCCGGATAAGCCCTCCAACCGGGGCATGAAGCTCCAGCCCTCTCCGGTGAAGAAGCTCTGCGAGGAGCGGGGCGTGCCGGTTTATACGCCGGCCACCTTCAAGGACGGAGTGCCCACCGAGCAGCTGAAGGCCCTTGCCCCCGACCTGGTGGTCACGGCGGCCTACGGCAAGCTGTTGCCCCAGAGCTTTCTGGATGTGCCGCCTATGGGCTGCATCAATGTCCACGGCTCCCTTCTGCCGAAATACCGGGGCGCCGCTCCCGTGCAGTGGGCAGTGCTCAAGGGGGAAAAGACCACGGGCGTTTCCGTTCAGTATATGGTCAAGGGCATGGATGAGGGCGATGTGATCGCCTCTGCGGAAACGGAGATCGGGGAATTTGAGACCTCCGGCCAGCTTTTTGACCGGCTGATGGTGCTGGGCGCGGAGCTGCTGGTAAAGACGGTTGCCTCCCTGGAGGCCGGCACGGCCGTGGCCGTGAAGCAGGACGAGAGTCAGGCGAGCTACACCACCATGCTGGACAAGTCCATGTCCCCCATCGACTGGAGCAAAACGCCCCGGGAGATCGTCAAGCATATCTGCGGGCTTGATCCCTGGCCTGCGGCGACCATGACCCTCGGCGGTGAAACGCTCAAGGTCTACGGCGCTGCCTATACCGGCCGCCGGAGCGAGCTGGAGCCCGGTACGGTGATCGCTGCCGACAAGAAGGGCATCGAGCTGGTCTGCGGCGGC
This sequence comes from Candidatus Apopatocola equi, assembly GCA_018065965.1. Taxonomy (GTDB): domain Bacteria; phylum Bacillota; class Clostridia; order Oscillospirales; family Oscillospiraceae; genus Apopatocola; species Apopatocola equi. Next base: position 90 of record JAGHSH010000159.1, on the reverse strand, counting down.
GGGGAAACGCTGCTCATCACCGAGCTTCAGCCCGGCGGGAAGAAGCGCATGGCTGCCGGTGCCTATGTGCAGGGCCACCCCGTAGCTGTC
>JAGHSH010000217.1 GCA_018065965.1 Candidatus Apopatocola equi | reverse complement strand
TCCCCCACCTACGAATGGTTCACCTTCCTCTCCGGCACCGAGTATGCCAACATTCTCACCGAGGGCAGCGTGGAGTTCGTAACGCTGGCCAACAACCACCCCGGGGACTTCGGCCCCGCCGCTCTGGAGGACACCGAGGCCGCCCTGGACGCGGTGGGCGTGGCCCACGCCGGGGAGGACGAGTGTTATCTCTATCAGTCCGGCAGCGGCCCCAAACTGGGTATCTACTGTCTCTACAACCAGCTCACGGCCAATGCGCTGGAGCTGTGGAGCACGGAGCGGCAGCAGAAGCAGCTGGAGGATTCCCGCCGTCTCATCGCCGCCGCTGCGGAAAAGCTCCGGAGCGATGGCGCGGAGTTCCTCATCATCTGCCTGCACATGGGCAAGGAGGGCTACTACGAGCCCACGCAGGAGCAGACGGATATGTGCCGCTACGCCGCCGACTGCGGCTTCGGCATCGTCTACTGCTCCCACACCCACCGGCTGCAGCCCAGCGAGAGCTACAACGGCTCCGTCATCTACTACGGACTGGGCAACTGGACCTTCGGCGGCCACACAAACCCCGGCAACGGGAATGACCCCGGCGCCTATGATACCGGCATCGCACAGCTCACCCTCTGCCGCCGTGGCAGCAGCATCAGCGTGGAGAGCACCCGCTTCATCCCCTGCTCCATCTCCGGCAAGCGGGACGTGAATGACTATCAGCCCACCCCCTACGAGGAGGGCAGCGCTGCCTATGAGCGCACCATGAGCATGCTCCGCGGCAGCTATGAGGGCGCTAATTACATTACGAACTATCAGAGCATCGTCTACTGATCCCACCCGCCTCCGCGCCCTCCGCGCGGGGGCTTTTTTATGAAATATATGTGAATTGCGAAAAAAAGGCTTGCATTTTACGGTCGCTTATGCTATTTTATAGCCATGGTTAGCACTCAGACCGTTTGAGTGCCAAACTATTGAAGGTTCATAATAAAAAAGTCATATAGGAGGATCAATCAACATGAAACTCAAGCCCCTTGCAGACAATGTGGTTCTCAAGCAGGTCGCTGCGGAGGAGAAGACCTCCGGCGGCATTTTCCTTACCAGCGCTGCTCAGGAGAAGCCTGAGATCTATGAGATCATCGTCGTCGGCCCCGGCGGCGTGGTGGACGGCAAGGAAGTCAAGATGGAACTGACTGCCGGTCAGAAGGTTCTGATGGGCAAGTACAACGGCACCAAGGTCAAGCTCGACGGTGTCGAATATGTCATCGTGCGTCAGGACGAGATCCTGGCCGTGGTGGAAGACTGAATTGGAGGATAAGGAATTATGGCTAAGGATCTGATTTTTGGCGCTGATGCCCGCAAGGCTCTGCAGACCGGCGTTGACAAGCTGGCCAACACTGTTAAGATCACTCTCGGCCCCAAGGGTCGTAATGTTGTTCTCGAGAAGAAGTACGCCACTCCTCTCATCACCAATGACGGCGTGACCATCGCTAAGGAGATCGAGCTGCCCGATGCCGCCGAGAATCTCGGCGCTCAGCTCATCCGCACCGTTGCCACCAAGACCAACGATGTGGCCGGCGACGGCACCACCTCCGCCACCGTTCTGGCTCAGGCCCTCATCAACGAGGGTCTGAAGCACCTGGCCGCCGGTGCCAATCCCATGGTGCTGCGCCGCGGCATCGCCAAGGCCACCAAGGCCGCTGTGGAAGAGGTCAAGGCCATTTCCCAGCCCGTGTCCGGCTCCTCCGACATCGCCCGCGTCGGCACCATCTCCTCCGGCGACGCCTTCATCGGCGAGCAGATCGCTGCTGCCATGGAGAAGGTCGGTCAGGACGGCGTTATCACCATCGAAGAGTCCCAGACTGCCGCCACCAGCGTGGACGTGGTGGAAGGCATGCAGTTTGACCGCGGCTACGTGAGCCCCTACATGGTCACCGACAGCGAGAAGATGGAGGCCATCATCGACGATGCCTACATCCTCATCACCGATAAGAAGATCTCCAACATTCAGGATCTGGTTCCCCTGCTGGAGCAGATCATCAAGATGGGCAAGAAGCTGGTCATCATCGCCGACGAGGTCGAGGGTGAGGCTCTGGCCACCATCCTGCTCAACAAGCTGCGCGGCACCTTCACCTGCGTCTCCGTCAAGGCTCCCGCCTTCGGCGACCGCCGCAAGGAGACCCTGAAGGACATCGCCATTCTCTGCGGCGGTCAGGTCATCACCTCTGACTACGGCATGGAGCTGGCTGACGTCACCCTCGACATGCTGGGCCACGCCCGTCAGGTCAAGGTCGGCAAGGAAAAGACCGTCATCGTCGACGGTGCCGGCACCAAGGAAGCCATCGCCGACCGCGCCGCTCAGATCCGCATGACCTACGAGGAGACCACCTCCGAGTATGACCGCGAGAAGCTCATGGAGCGTCTGGCCCGTCTCTCCGGCGGCGTTGCCGTCATCCGCGTGGGCGCTCCCACCGAGGCTGAGATGAAGGAAAAGAAGCTCCGCGTGGAGGACGCTCTGAACGCCACCCGCGCTGCCGTGGAAGAGGGCATCGTCCCCGGCGGCGGCACCGCTTACGTGGCCGGCTCCCGTGCCGCTCAGAAGGTCGTTGAGACCCTCGAGGGCGACGAGCGCACCGGCGCTGCCATCATCGCCAAGGCTCTGCAGGCTCCTCTGATGCAGATCGCCATGAACGCCGGTCTGGAGGGTGCTGTGATCCTCGACCGCGTGCTGAACTCCGACATCCCCGGCTACGGCTTCGACGCCGACAAGGAAGAGTATGTGGACATGATCGCCGCCGGCATCGTTGACCCGACCAAGGTCTGCCGCAGCGCCATCGAGAACGCCTCCTCCGTGGCCGCCACCGTCCTGACCACCGAAGCCATGGTCTGCGACATTCCCGAGCCCCCCGCACCCGCCGCCGCTCAGAACATGAACGGCATGTACTGATAAACGCAAAACCAGGAAACGGGTGCGTTGCAAAAAAGCGCTAAAAAAAGAAGCACTGAGACCTAAGAAAAGGTTTTCAGTGCTTCCTTTTTGCTGTAAAATGAATGTGTGAAAAATAAAAAACAGCAGGAACAGTTTAGATCGTTTGAACGCAATGGTCAACTGGTTCTTGCATTAAATTCAGAAATTTTGTTACCAGAGAACGCACCTGTCCGACGCACCAGCGCACAGCTTGAGGAACTGGATTACAGGAAACTGTACGAAGCGTAT
>JAGHSH010000066.1 GCA_018065965.1 Candidatus Apopatocola equi | reverse complement strand
CTGCTGCGGGGATTGGGGTCTCGGCCTCCGGAGCCGCTTTATTGTCGGTGCAGCCCGAGAAAAGCAGCAGCGCCGACAGCAAAAAGAGTATGACCGTTTTTTTCATCGTCGTACCTCACCTTGTGCTTGTGCACTTTTTCCATGATAATACAGGCAGGACTTTCTTGTCAATAACGAATCAGGCCGCTCTCGGCGGGAGCGTTCCCTGTCAGATAAATCCACAGATTCATTTCAGTCAGATCGAACCGTAACCATTTCCGATGCAAACAGGAGGGATAATCTGTTATGTTAAAAGAATTCAAAAGGAGCAACGACGGTCTTTCCAAGGAAGAGCGCAAGGCTGCCGTCAAGTCCCTGCGCAAAGCTCTTGCCGCCCGCCAGAGCAAGCTGCGGGATGCGAAGATCCCCGTGATCGTGCTCGTGGAGGGCTGGGACTCTGCCGGCAAGGGCGGCCTCATCGACGACCTCATCAGCGAGCTGGACCCCCGCTTCATCTCCGTTTTTTCTCTGGATGAGGCGCTGGAGGGCTCGGAGGACTACCCCTTCCTCTACCCCTACTTCAATGCCATCCCCGAAAACGGCAAGCTGCTGTTCATGGACAGCGGCTACATGGAGGAGAGCGTCCACGGTCTGATGAGCGGCGAGCTGGACGAGGACGCCTATGCCCTCTATGTACAGTCCTCCCAGCGCTTTGAGCGCACCTTGCGGGACAACGGCTATCTGCTCATCAAGTTCTTCATGAACATCACCCGCAAGGAGCAGAGCAAGCGCTTCTCCGGCCTGCTGCAGGACGAGAATACCGCATGGCGCGTCACGGAGGACGATCTGTGGCAGAACAGCGAGTATAAGGGCTTCCGCAAGTGCTACGAGAATTTCATGGCGCAGACCTCCGAGGTGGCTCCCTGGCATATTCTCGACGGCGAGAGCAGCAGCAAGAGCCTCTATGACGCTCTGAAGATCATCTGCGACACCGTTGATGCGGCCATCGAGGCCGGGAAGTACAACGCCCCCGCCCACGACGCGGAGTTCCCCATGACCGAGACCGTCCGCCTCGCCGATGCGGATCTTTCCCTCACGGTGGAGGAGAGCGTCTACAAGGAGGAGCTGAAGAAGCTCCAGAACCGTCTCTATGAGCTGCATAACGAGGTTCACCGTCTCGGCATCCCCGTGGTGGTCTGCTATGAGGGCTGGGACGCTGCCGGCAAGGGCGGCAACATCAAGCGTCTTACCTATCCTCTGGATCCCAGAGGCTTCGAGGTCTTCCCCATCGCCTCCCCCGAGCCCCACGAGCTGGCGCGGCACTATCTCTGGCGCTTCTGGAAGCGCATGCCCAAGATCGGCAATGTGGCCATCTTCGACCGCACCTGGTACGGCCGCTGCATGGTCGAGCGCATCGAGGGCTTCTGCACCGAGAACGACTGGCAGCGCAGCTACAATGAGATCAACGAATTTGAAGAGGAGCTGTATAACTGGGGCGCGGTCATTCTGAAGTTCTGGATCCACATCGATCAGGACACCCAGCTTCAGCGTTTCAACGATCGGCAGAACACCCCCGAAAAGCAGTGGAAGATCACTGAGGAGGACTGGCGCAACCGGGAAAAGTGGCCCCAGTATGAGGCCGCCGTGTCCGAGATGCTGGAAAAGACCTCCACGGAGTACGCCCCCTGGCATATCATCGAATCCAACGATAAGCACTATGCCCGTCTGAAGGTGCTGCGTCTGACGGTCGCAGCGCTGGAGGAGGCCGTTGCCGAGTACGGAGAGAACGATGGGTAAGGAGGATACCGTCTCTCTGCCTCTCTCCGCCATGAGTGCGGAAATCGAGGCGGACAGCACTCTGAGCGAGAGCACCGGGGAGCTTCTCCAAAGGCTTTCCGTGCCCTGCTTCACCGACCGGGAGCTGAGCTGGCTGCAGTTCAACCTGCGGGTGCTCATGGAAAGCGGAGACCGGACGGTGCCGCTGCTGGAACGGCTGAAGTTCCTCTCCATCTATTTTTCCAATCTGGACGAATTTTTCATGGTTCGGGTCGGCTCTCTGACCCACCGGAGCATCTTTCTGCCCGATGTGACCGACCGCAAGACCGGCTGGACCGCCGCCGTGGAGCTGAAGAAGATCCTGGCGGAGGTATCCAGACAGCAGACCGTGGCCGAGATCGTCTACCGGGATCTGCTGACAGATCTGAAGAATGCCGACATTGACCTGCTGGACTTCCGCCGGCTGGGGAAGGCAGAGGAGACCATGTGCCGCAAGGCCTTTGCGGAGCTGCGCCCCCTGCTCTCCCCCCGCATTGTGGACGGCCGCCATCCCCTGCCCTTCATCGGCAACCGGGAGCAGTGCGTGGCCGTGGCGCTCGGCAAGGGCGATGCCCTGCAGCTGGGTCTGGTGCCCCTCTACCGCGTGCCCCGCTTCAAGGTCTTTGAGCTGCAGGGCCGCCAGAAGGTGGCTGTGGTCAGCGAGCTGGTGGCGCACTACGCCGCCCAGCTCTTCAAGAAGGAGGATGTACGCGAGTGCTGCGTGGTGCGTCTGACCCGCAACGCCGACGTGTTCATTGAGGACGATCTCCGCTCCTTTGACGCCGATTTCCGTGCCAGCATGGAGAAGATGCTGCGCAAGCGCAAGCGGCAGCTGCCCGTAAGGCTGCAGCTGGACGGCAAGGCCTCCCGAGCCTTCCTATCCCTGCTGCAGCGGAGCTTCGGCGTGACCGAAAAGAGCTGCTTTGTCGGCTCGATGCCCTTTGATCTGGGCTTCGGCTCCGAGGTCAGGCGCACGCCGGAGATGAAGTATGCCGAGCGGAAGAGCTGCCGCAGCGTGAAGCTCCGCAAGGGCGAGTATTTCCGCTACCTGGAGCAGCGTGACATTCTGCTCTCCTTCCCCTATCAGAGCATGACCCCCTTCATCGACCTGCTCTATGAGGCGGCCGACGATCCCGAGGTCAGCTCCATCCGCATCACCCTCTATCGGCTGGCCGCCTCCAGCAAGCTGGCTGCGGCGCTGGCCTATGCCGCCGATCAGGGCAAGGAGGTGCTCTGTCTGCTGGAGCTCCGGGCCCGCTTCGACGAGCAGAACAACATCGACTACAGCGAAGTGCTGGAGGACGCGGGCTGCACCGTGATCTACGGTCTGCCCGAGCAGAAGGTACACTCCAAGCTCTGCCTCATCACCCGTCAGCGCGGCGGGCAGGTCAGCTATATCACCCAGGTCGGCACCGGCAACTACAACGAGGTCACCAGTGAGCAGTATTGCGACGTGTCCCTCATTACCGCCGACGAGGGAGTGGGCCGGGATGCCGCCGCCGTGTTCGATGCCCTCTCTCTGGGTCAGCTTCCCGCGGAGAGCGAAAAGCTCTGGGTCGCTCCCCTGAGCTTCAAGCCCCGGCTCATGGAGCTGCTGGAGCGGGAGCGGGCAAAGGGCGTTGACGGCTTCGTTTCCATCAAGGTCAATTCCATCAACGACATGGACGTCATGGCTGAGCTGATCCGCTGCTCTCAGGCAGGCGTGCCCGTGGAGCTGTTTGTCCGCGGCATCTGCTGCCTGCTGCCCGGCATCCCCGGCGCAACGGAGAACATCACCGTGCGCAGTGTGGTGGGGCGGTATCTGGAGCACTCCCGGATCTTCGTGTTCGGCCGGGGGGAGGAGCGGCGCGTCTTCCTCGGCAGCGGCGATCTGCTCAACCGCAACACCCGCCGACGGGTGGAGGCCTGCATCGAGGCCTCGCAGCCGGAGATTATGGCGCAGCTGCTGGAAATCATGGAAGCCTTCCGGCAGGATCGGGAAAAGGGCTGGCTCATGCAGAGCGACGGCAGCTATGTGAAGGCGCCCGGCGGCGAGGGCAGCTCCTCCCAGGATCGGCTCTACCGCTATTTCACCTCTCCGGCCGTGGCCGTGGAGACTGCTCCTGCCCCCGTGCAGAAAGCGGAACAGCAGGACGAAGCGATCCCTGCAGCGCAGAGCCCTGCCGGGGAGAAGCCGCAGCCGGTCGGCAAAACTTCCACTGAAGCCGAAAAGCCGGGCTTTTGGGCTCTGCTTGCGAATCTGTTTAAGAGAAAAGGTTAACGGCATGAAGATTTTTATTTCCTGTGATATTGAAGGTACCTGCGGCTGCACCGACTGGCATGAGACGGAAATGGGCAACGCCGAATATGACCGTCAGGTCAGCGAGATGCAGGCCGAGGTGGCCGCCGCCTGCCGCGGCGCTCTTGCCGGCGGCGCTACGGAAATCTATGTAAAGGACTCCCATGACGATGCCCGCAACATCTGGTTCACCGATCTGCCCGAGCAGGTTCATCTGATCCGCGGCTGGCTGGCGACCCCTTATACCATGGTGGGCGGCATTGACGGCAGCTTTGACGGCTGCCTTTACATCGGCTATCACTCCCCCGGCGGCGAGGACACCTCCCCGCTGGCTCACACCATGAGCTACTCCCGGCTTTTCTGGATCAAGCTCAATGGCCGTATTCTCTCCGAGTTTGATATGCATGCGCTGGGCTGCGCTCATCTGGGCGTTCCCTCCCTGTTCCTCAGCGGTGACGAGGGCATCTGCACCCGCTCTGCGGAGCTGATCAGCGGCCTGAAGACCGTTGTCACCAAGAGCTGTGTCGGCGGCGGCACGATCAACCGTCATCCCGCCGCCGTGCAGTGGGAGATTGAGGAGGGCGTGCGGGAGGCCGTGGCGGCCCGCGCCGCCGCGCTGCCCGAAAAGAGCGCGGAGCTGAAGCTGGAGATCTGCTTCAAATCCCACGAAAAGGCTACCAAGGCCGGCTGGTATCCCGGCGCAGAGCTGGTCGAGCCCCATGTTGTGCGTTATTACGCCAAGGACTATGAGGATATGCTCATCGCCATCCAGTTCCTGCGCAGCGTCTGATTTTCCCCCCGCGAAAAGCATAGAGTAAGCCCTCCGCTTGACAAGAAAAGCGGAGGGCTTTATACTGTGCATCAATATGATTCTTGAGGTGAAGTGCCATGCAAACTGCCCCTGTTTCCGCTCTCGCTGCGCGTATCCGTTCCGCGGAGGGTGATGCCTTTCTGACCGCTCTCTACGGAGAGGACGAGCTGGAGCTGCAGCGGCAGCGCTATCTGTGTGCGCTCGCCGCCTTTGAGGCGCGTTTCGGACAGCGGGAGGTCATCGTTCTCTCCGTTCCCGGACGCACCGAGATCTGCGGCAGTCACACCGACCATCAGCAGGGACGGGTGCTGGCGGGCTCTATCACGCTGGATACCCTCTGCGTTGCCTCTCCCCGGGACGATCTTCAGGTGAATCTCGTCTCCGAGGGACACCGGGACACCGTTCTGGAGCTGGAGGATCTGACTCCCGAAGAATCAGAGCAGGGCCGTGCCTCCGCACTGGTGCGGGGCGTGGCTGCCGGGATCGCCTCCTCCGGCATTCCCCTTTGGGGCTTTGATGCCTATACCACCAGCCGCATCCCCTCCGGGGGCGGCTTCTCCTCCTCGGCGGCCTTTGAGGTGCTGCTGGGCGCGCTTTTCTGTGCGCTGGGTGATGATATGCTGAGCGTGCCGGAGCTGGCAAGGATCGCCCAGCAGGCGGAAAACGTCTGGTACGGCAAGCCCTGCGGGCTGATGGATCAGTATGCCTGTGCGCTGGGCGGCGTGGCCGGGCTGGATTTCCGGAATCTTCTCCGCCCCGAGGTGGAAATGATCGATTTTGAATTTGAAGAGCACGGCTATGCCCTCTGCGCCGTGGAGCTGGGCGCCTCCCACTCGGATCTGACCGCGGACTTTGCCGCCATTCCCGCGGAAATGGGCATGGTGGCTCAGCGCTTCGGTCTGCGGGTGCTGCGCTTTGTGGAGCAGGAGGAATTTGAGGAAAAGCTGCCCCTGCTGGAGCGGGAGCTGCCTGCCCGCGCCATTCTCCGTGCCAGACATTTCTTCGATGAAAACGAGCGGGTCCTGCGCATGGCGGAGGCGCTCCGGCAGGGCGTTATGGATGCCTGCCGCCGGGAAATGCTCGCCTCCGGCGAATCCTCCCGCCGCCTGCTGCAGAATATCGTCCCGGACAGCAAGCCCGATGAGCTTGCCCTTGTCCGTGCGCTGGAGCGAAGTGCGGAGCTTCTCGGGGAGCGTGGCGCATGGCGCGTCCACGGCGGCGGCTTCGGCGGCAGTATGCAGGCGCTCCTGCCCCTTGATATGCTGGAGGACTACCGCCGGGAGATGGATGCGCTCTTCGGCAGCGGTGCAGTAAAGCAGCTTCGGATCCGCCCCCGCGGCCCGGTGATTTTCTGAAAGGAACGAGCTTCATGTACAACGACATCTTCACGGTTTTCGGTCTTACCGTCCACGGCTACGGGCTGATGATCGGCATCGGCACGGCCATTGCCATGTTCTGGTCTCAGTCCCGGGCAAAAAAGAAAGGGCCCAGCGATGATCTGGCCCTTTCCGGAATTCTCTGGGCACTGCTCTTCGGATGGAGCTGTGCCAAG
>JAGHSH010000194.1 GCA_018065965.1 Candidatus Apopatocola equi | reverse complement strand
CTATTATGAGATGCGCGATGCCCTGCATATGCCGTATGTGAACTGAGGGCAGAGCATGAGAGCACGAGAAAGAAGGATCCTTCCTCTCCTGCTGCCGCTGCTCCTGCTTTGGGGCTGCGCAGGAAGGGAGGAGGCAGCACCCGCCCCGACGGAAGAGCCGGAGGAGAGCGCGAAGGAGACTGTGGAGGAGAGCGTACCGGTGCTCACCTGGGGGCAATACAGCACTCCCGCCGATGCGCAGGAGCTGCAGCTTGCCGGGGAGGACATATCGCTCCGTGAGCTCCGCTCCCTGCTGGAACAGATGACGGCGGCGCCCGCGCTGGTGGAGCTGGGGGAGCAGAGCTACGACGCCGGGGAGCTTGCGCCCCTTTGCGCAGACTATCCCCTGACCCGCTTTGTCTGCGCTGTGGAGCTTTTCGGACAGAGCTTTCCCTCCGAGAGCGCAGAGCTCGACCTGAGCGAGGTGCCCATGACGGACACGAAGGAGCTGGAGGCGGCGCTCTGCTGCTTCCCGGCACTGGAAAAGGTGCTGATGCTCCATTGCGGACTGGATAACGATACCATGGACGCGCTCAATGCCCGCCATGAGGGCGTGAGCTTCGTGTGGATGGTGCCGGTGATGAGAACCGCGATCCGCTCGGACAGAACATATTTTACCAATCACAACCCTGATGAATACACGAAAAGCTATGCGCCCATCGCCAATCTGCGCTATTGCCACGAGCTGATCGCGGTGGATCTGGGACACTTCCATATCACCGATGAGGATTTCAAGTTTGTCAGCGGTACGCCGAAGCTGCAGTTCCTGATCATCGCCATTTCCAACGTTCACAGCATTGAGCTGCTGCGCGGCTGCCCGGAGCTGCGGTATCTGGAGGCCTTCTGGGCTCCCATCGACGATCTGACGCCCCTGCTGGACTGCCCGAAGCTCACGGATCTGAACCTGAGCAACATGAACCGGCTGGATACGGAGGATCTGGAAGTGCTGGGGCAGATGAAGCAGCTGGAGCACCTCTGGCTGGCGGGCACCCTGTTCACACCGGAGCAGATGGAGCCCCTCCGTGCGGCTCTGCCGGATACGGAGATCCTGCAGCGCTACGGGACAAAAAGCGGCGCCACGGATGACGGTTGGCGGGAGCACCCTATCTATTTTGAGATGCGGGATGCCTTTCACATGTTTTATTTGAAATGAGAATGAAAAAAAGAATCGCTTTTCTGCTCCTCTGCCTGCTCCTTTGCGGCTGCGGCGCTGCGGAAGAAAAGAGCCCGGAGGAGCCGGAAATCCTTCTGGAGGGGGAGCGCGTGGAGAACAGCTGCCGTTCTCTTTCCCTGCAGGGCACTGCGACTCCCGAAGAGCTGCGCACGGCGCTGGACGGATGTCCGCAGCTTGAACGGGTATTCTTTGAGAGCTGCCCCTACACCCCGGCGGAGAGAGCCGCCCTGCTGCGGGACTACCCGGCAGTGCGCTTCGACTACCCTCTGCAATATGGGAAAACGGAGCTGCGCAGCATGGACAAGACCCTTGATCTTTCGGACGAGACCGTCGATGTGTCCGCGCTCTGCACCCTGCTGGAGCAGTGTGCGGATATGGAGTGCGTGGAGCTGGGAGAGCATACCCTTTCTCTTGCCCAGGCGGAGCGGCTTGCCGCCGCCGCGCCCCATACGCTCCTGCGCTATGATGCGGAGCTTTTTTCCCAAACCCTTTCCACCGACAGCGAGGAGATCGACCTCAGCGGCGTACCCATGGAGGACACTGCCGAGCTGGAGCGGGAGCTGCTGCGCTTCCCGCGGCTGAAAAAGGTGATCCTGTGTGAGTGCGGACTGAACGATGAGACCATGGACGCGCTGAACCGGAAATATGAGGACATCCGCTTCGTCTGGACGGTGCAGGTCTATAACCGCGGCATCCGCACGGATCAGGACTATTTCATCCTCTACAACTGCGAAAAGCAGTATCCCACCAGCAACGGCACCTGTGCCGCCCTGCGCTACTGCAGCGATCTGACGGCGGTGGATCTGGGGCATATGTTTATCAGCAACGAGGAGCTGCAGCTTCTGTACTCCACCCCGAAGATCCGGTATCTGGTGGCCATGGACGGGCTCTATACCGACATCACCCCCATGGGCTCCCTGCAGGAGCTGGAGTATCTGGAAATGTTCTCCTCGCAGGCGGAGGATCTGAGCCCGCTGAAGAACTGCAAAAAGCTGAAGCACCTGAATATCTCCCGCTGCCATAAGCTGGGCAGCGACTGCATCGGGGTGCTCTGCTCCATGAAGCAGCTGGAGCGGCTGTGGTTCGTGGGGACGTACCTGTCCCCGGAATACGAAAAGGTACTGCAGGAGGCGCTGCCGGATACGGAGATCCACTTCGTTCCCTATATGAACGGCTATGCGCCCTATTCCATGGACTATGACTGGCGAAAGCATGAGAGCTACTATGCCATGCGGGACGCTCTGCATATGTATTACATGGACAATCAGAAATGAGCCCGGTGCGCGCGAACGGCACGCAGGGGCAGGAGGCAGAAACATGACAACGAAGAAGAATAAGAAACGCAGGCAGCGCAGCTTCCTGACGGCGGTGATCGTCCTTGCCCTGATCGCCGCAGGGGTCATCGGCGTGCTGCTCTTCCGGGGGAAATATGCCCGCGCCGGCGGCGAGACCGTGGCGCTGGACGCTGCGGAGCTGGATCTGCGGGGCACGAATCCCGATTCCCTGACGGATCTGGAGCGCTGCACCGCCCTGAAGAAGCTGGATCTGCGGGGCAATGAGCTCAGCGTCGAGCAGGTGACGGCACTGGCGGAAAAGCTCCCCGACTGCGAGATCCGCTGGGACATCCCTCTGGGCGAGCTGCGCTTTGACAGCGCTCTGGAGGAGCTGGTGCTGGAGGAGCCGGGCGCGGACTGGCGAAACCTTCTGCTCTTCCCCGGACTGAAAAAGCTCAGCTTCAACCGCTGCACCGATGGAGAAGCCGCAGCGGTGCTGAGGGAGCAGGGCATTGAGCTGCACTATAACGTGCCGGTTTCCGATCGGCTGGTGGCCTCCGATACCTCCGTGCTGACCCTGCGGGGCGGCGAAACGGACGCGGGCACTCTCGGCAGCGCGCTGGCGATGCTGCCGAAGCTCCGCACCGTCCGCATCGAGGAGTGCGGCTTCTCCGCCGAGGAAAAGCATACGCTCCGGCAGAGCTTTCCGGCGGTGACCTTTATCTGGGAGAATACCGTCGGCAGCCGCCGGGTGCAGAGCACGGCCTGCGAGCTGAAGCTGGCACCGGGGGAGGCCACGGCGACGCAGCTCCGGGAGCTGCTGCCTCTCTTTCCGCTGCTGCGGGATGTGGATATCAGCGAGTGCGGATATTCGCTGGAGGAGATCCGCGGACTTTGCGAGGCGCTGCCCGAGCTCCACTTCATCTGGAGCTATGAGCTGCTGGGCAAGACGGTCTCCAGCGACGACCGGGAAGCGGATCTGAGCAAGATCCCCATGAGCGATACCGCCGCTGTGGAGGCGGCGCTGCCCTGGCTGCCCAATCTGGAAAAGGTCATCATGAGCGACTGCGGCTTCAGCGATGAGCAGATGGATGCGCTGAATCAGAAGTATGAGGACGTCCGCTTTGTCTGGACGGTCTACTTCGGCACCTTCTCCCTGCGCACGGACGCCAAGGCCTTTATCGCCGCCAAGTATGACAACTGGGTCATGCTCAAGGACAGCGACATCCGCTGCTTCCGCTACTGCACCGATCTGGAAGCGCAGGATCTGGGGCATATGGCCATCACCGATCTGAGCTTTGTGCAGTATATGCCCCATCTGAAATATCTGGTGGTGGTGGAGGCTCCCATCTCCGACATCACGCCCCTGGCTCAGTGTGCCGAGCTGAAGTATCTGGAGATCTTCAAGTGCCCCGTGGTGGATCTGGAGCCTCTGCTCAGCGTAAAAACCATGGAGGATCTGAACATCTGCTATATCTGGATCCCCACTGAGCTGGCCTTTGACCAGCTCAGTCAGATGACCTGGCTGGATCGGCTCTGGTACTGCGGCACCTGGTTCACCGATGCGCAGAAGGCGGAGCTGCAGAGCCTGCTGCCCGACTGCGAGATGGATCTGCGCTGGGGCGCGGAGTCCACCGGCGGCACCTGGCGCAAGCATGAGCATTACTACGAAATGCGCGACGCTTTTGATATGTACTACATGCCCGGCGGCACCAACGGCCTGAACGAAAACGGCGAGTGGGTCGTGAATCCCGGCTGAGAGAGGAGAAGCGAATGGACGGGAACAAGGCGGAATTTCAAATCATAGCCCGGGTCTATTCGGACTTTGATTCCAAGTTTGCCATCCCCCGGCAGAGCGGGCTGGTGGAGGAGTTGGTCTCCGAGCTGGTCTTTGAGGAGCCCTTCCGGGATCCCGAGTGTCTGCGGGGGCTGGAGGAATATTCCCATCTCTGGCTGCTCTGGCTCTTCTCGGCCAACCGCAGCGGCGGCTGGAATCCCACCGTCCGTCCGCCCCGGCTGGGGGGCAACACCCGCATGGGCGTTTTCGCCACCCGAAGCCCTTACCGGCCCAATCCCATCGGCCTGAGCTCCGTGCGGCTGCTGGATGTGGTCAGGACTTATGACCGCGGCACGGTGCTGCGCATCGGCGGCGCGGATCTGATGAACGGCACGCCCGTGCTGGATATCAAGCCGTATATCTATTCCGATATTCACGAAAACGCCGCCGGCGGCTTTACCGACCGGGTGGAGAAGCGCAGAGCGGAGGTGGAATGCCCGCCTGCGCTCCTGCAGCGGCTGCCGGAGGAAAAAAGAGCCGCACTTCTGGGCATACTGGCAGAGGATCCGCGCCCGGCCTATCAGGACGATCCGGAGCGGGAATACGGCTTCGGCTTTGCCGGGAAGGAGATCCGCTTCCGGGTAGAGAACGGACGGCTGAAAGTTACGGACATTTATTAACGGAGAATAGGACTGCATGAAGAAGAAAAAGAGCGTATCCCCGCTGCCCCTGGTGCTGACGCTGCTGGTTTCCGCCTGCGTTGCGGTCGGCAGCCTGTATCTGGCGGAGCAGGCTCCAGCGGAGGCCCATGAGCATCCGGCGCGCCGGGAGGAGAGCACCGACATTTCCCTGTGGACAGAGCCGGAGAGCTATCGATATGAGCCCGGCGCGGAAGCGGCGGAGAGCGATCCCCTCGCCCTCAGCGAGGAGAGCAGCTTCGTCGTTGACGAGGAGCTGGCCCGGGAGGAGGGCGTGAGCATTTCCCGCATCCACGGCAAGGACTACCGGGCCGTGCTGGCCGTGGTGGAGGATCCCACCCGGCTGTTTGTGGGCACGCTGGACTACTACGGGAACTACGGCCTTACGCTGGAGCAGCTCATGGAAAAGCACGGCGCCATTCTGGGTACCAACGGCGGCGGCTTTGACGACCCCAACGGCGAGGGCAACGGCGGCACCCCCACGGGCATCGTCATGGTCAACGGCGAATACCGCTGGGGCGGCAAATACGGCGAGTATGACTGTCTCGCCCTGACAGCGGACGGAAGACTCATCACCGGCAGAAGAACCGGCGAATATCTGGAATCGCAGAATACGCTCTGGGCGGTGTGCTACGGCCCCGCTCTGATCGTGGACGGACAGGTGCAGGAACTGACGTCTGCCCAGCCCGAGCCCCGTACTGCTGTGGGACAGCGGGAAAACGGGCAGATGCTCCTCCTTATTGTGGAGGGGCGGCAGGTGGGCGCTCTGGGCGTGGATCTGCCCCGGCTGGCCTCCATCATGGAGGAGCTGGGGGCGGTCAACGCCACCAATCTGGATGGCGGCGCCTCCTCGGCGCTGAACTACCGGGGCACGCTCATGAACCGACCCAACGGTCTGGCGGGTATGCGCCCCATGCCCACGGCGCTGCTGCTGGCGCCGTCGGAGAATGGCAGTGAGGGGGGAGAACCATGAGCAGAACAGCAAAACGGGTACTCATGGGACTGCTCTGCCTGCTGCTGGCGGCACTGGCTGTGTTCTTCGCCCTCTGGACGCTGAAGCTCTTTCCGGATGCACCCTACAATCCCGATAAGCCCCGGACGCTCATGGAAGCGCTGACGGCCTCCGCCTCCCGGGAGGAATGGAAGGCGAAGCTGCTGCCTCTGTGGGAGGAGCCGGTCAGCGAATATGAAGACACCGGGGCGGTGTTCTCCGCCCTTTATGACGCAGCTGCGCAGGGAGAATTCAGCTTCCGTCCCTCCGGGGAGAAAAACAGCTTCGTCCTCTCCTGCGGGGAGAACGATCTGGCGCTGCTGCGCTATCAGCGTGAAAACGGCAGCTGGCAGCAGACGGAGCTGCGCTGCCTGCTCCACGGCGAGACAAACAGCATCCGCATTCTCGTGCCCGCCGGCACGGTGCCCACGGTGAACGGCGTGAGCGTGCCCGATTCGGCGCTGACGGAAACGGAGCTGCCCTATGAGGATATGAACGAGTGGGAGCTGCGCTTTGCCGACAGCCCCCGCCGCCGGGAATACACCGTATCCGGCCTCTATCTGCTGCCGGAGGTGGATGCCGGCGATGCCAGACTTGTCCTCCGGGAGGGAAACTGCTGGAGCTATGAGCCTGCGGACGCCCGCACCCACAGCCTGCTGATCTCCGCACCCTCCGATGCGGCCGTGGCTGTGGGAGGCGTGACACTGGACGGTTCTCTGGTCACGGCGCGGGAAACGGTGCCGGTAGATGTGGAGCTTCCCGCCGAGCTGGCGGCTTCCCTGCCTGCCTATTCCCGCTATGAGCTGACGGGGCTCTACTCCGCCTCTCCCGCCGTGACGGTCATGGCGGCGGACGGCACGGAGCTCACGCCCATTGAGGGGGAGCGCGGATTGCTCTCCTATACCCGCCGCTCGGACACCCCGCCCGATGAAGCGGTGCGGAAGATCGCCGGGGACTTTCTGACCGATCTGTGCCGCTACGGCGCAGGGCAGGTTTTCAGCGATACCATGAGCACCTACACCGTCAAGGGCTCTGCCCTGCAGCAGTTCCTCTTCCGGGCTCAGGGCTCCCTTTTCTGGATCCGCGGCACGGGTCTGACCCTGCAGGAGAGCCGGGTGGAGGATTTCATCCCGCTGGGGGAGGACGCCTGCGTCTGCACCGCCCGCGTGGTCGGAACCGTTAAAAATTACTATATGACCTATGAGGCTGAGTTCGCCTGTCAGCTGCTTCTCCTGCGAACGGCAGACGGCTGGAAGGTGGCGGATATGGCCTATGAATAAGCAAAAAACATTTTTCTGTCTGCTGCTTTGCCTCTGCCTGAGCGCCTGCTTTCAGCGGACGGCAGAGAGCGAGGCCCCGGCAGCGGAGAGCGAAGCCCCGGCAGCGGAGAGCCCCTTGATACCGGAGCCGGAAACGTCCCTCCGCGCCCCCGTGATCAGCGAGGTCATGACCCGCAACCACGCTGCCCCCATCGACGGCAGACTGGTGGACTGGGTGGAGCTTTATAACC
>JAGHSH010000110.1 GCA_018065965.1 Candidatus Apopatocola equi | reverse complement strand
CCCGCGGCGGTGGACATGAGCGTCCACCCCACCAAGTCCGAGGTGCGCTTTGCCGATGAGAAGGCCGCCTTTGACGCGGTCTATTACGGGGCGCTCTCCGCCCTGCAGGCTGAGGACAAGCTGACGGTGCCGGGCTATGTGCCCCCCGCCCTGCGTCCGGCCGCACCGGAAAAACCCGCTTCCGCCCCTGCCAGCGTGAATACGGCCAAGGCCGCCCCCCGGGAGGATTATTTTCAGACCATGTCGGCCTCTGAGTTCCGGCAGAAAGCCGCCCGATGGGACAGGCCCGCCCGGCAGGAGAGCCTTTGGAGCGCTCCGGCCAAGGCTGCGCCCCGGAACACCGAAACGCTCCGGGACAGCGGACGGGAAAGCTATACCGCGCCGGTGAAGCCCCTGAACGTGAGCCGTCCCGCCCCCGCCGTGGCGGAGATCCGCGTGGAGGAGCAGAGCGCCCTGGACGAGAGCTTCCGGGAGGAGCCCGTCCGCTATATCGGCGAGGCCATGAAGCTCTATATCCTGCTGGAGCAGGGAGACAAGCTCATCGTGGTGGACAAGCACGCCGCCCATGAACGGGCGATCTTCGACCGCGTCCGGCTCTGGGAGCAGCCGCTGATGGCGCAGGAGCTCCTGCTGAGCGTCAGCGTGAACGCCGATGCGGAGGCCATGGAGCTGTGGGAGCAGAACCGGGAGGTCTTTGCCCATCTGGGCTTCGAGGCCGAGCCCTTCGGCGAGACGACCCTGCTGCTGCGCACCGTCCCCGCAGATATCGAGGCCGCAGAGGCGGCTCCGCTCTTTGAGGAACTGCTGGAAAAGCTCCGGGAGGGACGCAGCCTGAGTCTGAAGGACGTGCGGGAGCGGCTGGCGGAGACCGTGGCCTGTAAGGCCGCCATCAAGTCCGGCTATCAGACCGCGCCGGAGGAGCTGATCGCCCTGTCGAAGCGGGTGCTCAGCGGAGAGCTGAAGTATTGCCCTCACGGCCGTCCCGTGGCAGTGGTGCTCACCAAAGAGGAGCTGGACAAGCGCTTTGAGAGGATACAGTGAATGGATTTTGCGCAATGACAGGGGACGCAGATAAAAACGGAGCAGTCAGTTTTGACTGCTCCGTTTTTAATGGGAAAATCAATCCTCCGTGACCTGCACGCCGTTTCGCTCCGGCTGCAGAGAACGCACCTCCCAGCCGGGCAGCAGGGGGGCGAGGGCAGCGCGGATGCGGTCGGAAAACCCGTCATCCCGGCTGACGCAGAGGATCGTGGGCCCTGCGCCGGATATGCACAGGGCTGCAGCGCCGCAGGAAAGAGCCGCCTCCCGGGCGATCTCGCTGCCGGGGATCAGACCCCAGCGGTAGGGCTGATGGAGCCTGTCCTCCATGGCCTGTGCCAGCAGCTCCGTGTCGCCGCTGCCCAGCGCGTGGAGAAGCAGCGCACTCCGGGAAACGTTGAAAATAGCGTCCGTACGGGGAACGGCATCCGGCAGCACCGAGCGGGCCAGCGCGGTGGAGAGCTGAAAATCCGGGATCAGCGCCGTGAAGCGCAGACTCTCATGGAGGGGGAAATTCACGGTGACGGCGCGGCTGCCGCACATCATGGAGGCGGTGAGCCCGCCGAAAATGCAGGGCGCCACGTTGTCCGGGTGGCCTTCCACGGCGGTGGCGGCGTCCAGTATGCCCTGCTTGCCGAGCTGAAGGTCATAAAGGGCGTCGGCAGCGGCGGCACCGGCCGCGCTGAGGGCGGCAGAGCTGCCCAGTCCCCGGGAGATGGGGATCTCCTGCGCGCCGAAGCGGATATACGCGCCCTCGCAGCGGCGTCCGGCCAGCTCCATGGCACTGACAAAGCCCCGCCAGGCCAGATTGCCGGCATTGGCGTAGGCTTCCTCGCAGCCCTCGATGCACAGTGTGTCGCTGCGCTCAAAAATGATTTCGTTCCTGCTCTGCCAGGCAATGCCGAAGCAGTCGAAGCCCGGCCCCAGATTGGCGGAGCTGGCGGGAGAGAGGATCCGCATCTTACCGCTCCCCTCTTACGATCTGCCGCACGGCCTCGGTCACGGCGCTGCGGGCAATGCGATCTCTGTGCAGCACCTTTTTGCGGCTCAGCTCCCGGAGCTTTTCCGGCACGGTCAGACCCGTCAGCGTGGAGAGCTGCTGCATCTGGCGGAAGCCGTCCCCATGGGGACGGACGCCCAGCGCCTGCAGCACCGCGCCGGCAAACTTGAAGGGCGAGGCCGTGGAGAGCACCACAAGGGGCGTTTTGCTCCCGGTCTCGGCGAGATAATCCTCCGCGGCGGCGAAGCCCACGGCGGTGTGGGGATCGCAGAGATAGTGCTGCTGCTCCCAGATGCTGCGGATCATGCTGCGCCCCCGGGCGTCGTCGCAGGTGTAGCCGACGAAGCTCTCCCGGATGCGTTCCATGGCGGCCTCGGGCACGGTGTAAACACCCTCCCGGCTCAGCGCGTCCATGCAGCGGCAGACCTCGGCCGTATCGCCGCCCAGGGCATCGAAGAGCAGCCGCTCCAGATTGGAGGACACCAGAATGTCCATGCTGGGCGAATCGGTGGTGAAGAAGGGGCGGCGGGTATCGTATACGCCGGTGCGCAGGAAGTCCGTCAGCACCCGGTTGGCGTTGGAGGCGCACAGCAGCCTGCCCACGGGCAGACCCAGCTTTTTCGCATAGTATCCGGCCAGAATGTCACCGAAGTTGCCGGTGGGGACGGAGAAATCCACCGGCTCGCCCAGACGGATCACGTTCTGACGCAGCAGCTCGGCATAGGCCATGAAGTAGTAGGCCAGCTGAGGCGCAAGCCGCCCGATGTTGATGGAGTTGGCCGACGAGAGCGCCGCGCCTGCGGGCAGCTCCGTTTTGATCTGCGCAAAGGCTTCCTTCACGCCCCGCTGGCAGTCGTCAAAGTTGCCCTCCACGGCCAGCACATGGACGTTGCTCCCCTCCTGAGTGACCATCTGCGCCTGCTGCACGGGGGACACGCCGTCGGCGGGAAAAAAGACGGTGATCTCTGTGCCGGGCACATCGTGGAAGCCCTCCAGCGCGGCCTTGCCTGTGTCGCCGGAGGTGGCGGTGAGGATGTGGATCGTCTCGATCCCGCTTCTGCGGCGAGCCTCGGAGATCAGCCGGGGCAGCACGCTCAGCGCCACGTCCTTAAAGGCGGAGGTGGGGCCGTGATACAGCTCCAGCGACCACAGACCGCCCACCCGCACCAGCGGGCAGAGCAGCGGTGTGGAAAACTTGCCGAAATAGGCCTTGTCCACCAGACCCTCTGCATCCCCGCAGCCGGGGAGCAGCGCGGCAAGCACCCGCGCGGAGATCTCCGTGGGCGGGCAGCGGAGACAGCCCTGCCAGTCAAAGTCGGGGAAGCTCTCCGGCACATAAAGACCCCCGTCGGGGGCTATGCCCTGCAGAACGGCCTCCGGTGCGGAGGCGCGGTGTTCACTTCTGGTGCTGCGGTATATCATCGCGGTTTTCCTCCCGATATGTCTTTGTCATGACAACAAGTGTCTTTACTACTATACAGCGCTTCCGGGCGCTTGTCAAGAAATGAAAAAGACGAATTTCACGGTCTTAAAGATAGCTTTCTTATAAAAAGAGTAAAAAAGACAAGAGCGGGAAGGGGCGCTCCTCAGTCCTCTATACATCCCGGGAGGACTTCCGCTGCTGACTGCTATAGTTTACTTCCTGCCAGCGTCCCCCACGCCGTAGGGGGAAGGGCAGAAAAAGGTTCGCTGCAAAATCAGAATCTTGCAGCGAACCTTTGTTCTTATTCAATAAGACCGAAAACCACGCCGTTTGCATCCACCAGCACGGTGAGCTTGTCGAACACGACCAGCGTGCAGGAGCCCACGGGCTCATATTCCTCCGCCACGGGGGTATAGGGCGGCGGCGTTTCCGCTGTTTCCAGACTGCAATCGCCGTAATCCCTGCCCCGGAGCTGGGAAAGGTAGCTGCGGGCGGCGGTTTCCGGGTCCGGCAGGAACGAATTGCCCACGCCAGCCACGGCTTCCGGCTCGCTTTCCATGGGGGCGTCCCGCTCCGGCGGCGCACCTGCCGGAGCCAGCATCATCAGTCCGTTGGGGGCGGAAAACGCAGAATCGGAAGCCGCTTCCTCTGCCGCTTCGTCAAAGGCCCCGGCGTGCGCTTCCTCCGCGGCGGCGCTGTAGGCGAGCATGGGTGCTGCGGCCTTTTCCGCGCGGCTTTGGCTCCGAATGAGCCCTGCGCCGAGGATCACGAGCAGGCAGGCGGCCAGCGATCCCCAGCTCCGCAGACGGCGGAGCTTTTTGGCGGCGGCCTCCCGCTTCACGCCCTCCATGACCTGCCGGTGCAGGGCGGCGGGGGGCTCACTCAGCGTCTGCAGCTCTTCCCGGAGCTCTGCAAGCGCTTCGGC
Organism: Candidatus Apopatocola equi; assembly: GCA_018065965.1. Lineage (GTDB taxonomy): Bacteria > Bacillota > Clostridia > Oscillospirales > Oscillospiraceae > Apopatocola > Apopatocola equi. Next base: position 1,897 of record JAGHSH010000110.1, on the reverse strand, counting down.
ATAGGCGCGGCATTCCTCGCATTCCTGCAGGTGGGCGCGGAGCCGCTGCTGTTCCTCCGGCGTGGGAGGCGTGTCCATGGCAGCGGACAGGAGGGCCCTGTATTCATCGCATTTCATGGCTTACCTCCTTTCCCCGTCTTTGGACGCAGAATCCCTGCGTTTGTTCCCGTCTCGCTTCATAAGAGTGCAGAGTCTGGCGCGGGCGCGGTTCAGCCGGGATTTCACCGTGCCGACCTCCAGCTGCAGCTCCCGGCTCAGCTCCTCATAGCTCAGCCCGCCGATCTCCCGCAGCAGCAGGATCCGGCGGCTGTCCTCATTCAGCTGCTGCAGCGCTTCGTTCAGCTCCCGCCGCGTTTCCTGCTCCTCGGCCTCCTCTTCGGGGGTCGGGGCGGCGGCAGGGGGATCGAAGCCCTCTTCCCGCTCCTGCAGCTCCTCCAGCGAAACGATCCTGCCGGTCCTGCGCTTCCGGAGCAGATCCGTGGCCGCGTTGGCGGTGAGCCGATAGAGCCAGGTGGAAAAGGCGCTCTCGCCCCGGAAGCTGCCGATGGCGCGGTAAGCCTTGAGAAAGGCCTCCTGGGCGGCGTCCATGGCGTCCTGCTCATTGCCGCACATCCGCAGCGCCAGCGCATAGACCCGGCGTTCGTTTTCCGTATAAAGCTGTTCAAATGCCTCGGTGCTGCCGCGCTGTACCGCCCGGACGAGCCGAAGCTCTTCTTCTCGTGTCATACGCTGCTCCTTCGCTCCCCCCAGGGGGAAGCGGCACGGGATGTTTATTTCAGCTCCAGCTGGATGAGCCGCGCGATCCGACGGCACTCCTCCAGCGTACTCATGGTGCTGATCTGCTGCTTGAAGAGGGACGCGTTTTTCACGCCCCGCAGGAACCAGTTGAACTGCTTGCGAGCCTCCAGCATGGCGATCTTCTCACCCTTCAGCTCCACCGCCAGCTCAAAGCTGCCCAGTGCCTCGTCGATGCGCTCCCGCAGGGGCGGCAGAGGCGGGATGCTCTCGCCCCGGAGGGCGGCGTTGCCCCGCTCGAACAGCCACGGGTTGCCGAAGCTCCCCCGGCCGATGCTGGCGCCGTCGCAGTGGGTGTGGGCGAGGATCTTTACGCAGTCCTCCGGCTCCCAGATGTCCCCGTTGGCGAACACGGGAATGCTCACCGCGGCCTTCACGTCCCGGATGATGTCCCAGTCGGCCTGCCCGCTGTAGAGCTGAGCGCGGGTGCGGCCGTGGACGGTGACGGCGGATGCTCCGGATGCCTCGCACATCCGGGCGAACTCCACGGCGTTGACGCTGCCCCTGTCAAAGCCCTTGCGGAATTTCACCGTCACGGGCCGTCCGGCATGGGCGACCACCTGCTCGATAATCCGGGAGGCCAGCTCCGGGTCTTTCATCAGGGCGGAGCCGTCTCCGCTCTTGACCACCTTGTTCACCGGGCAGCCCATGTTGATGTCCACGATGTCGCAGCCGCAGATCTCCACCAGCTTCTCTGCGGCCTCGCCCATGCATACCGGGTCGCTGCCGAAAAGCTGGGCAGCCAGCGGTGCATCCCCCTCCGGCTGCACCAGCAGCGTCCGGGTCTTTTTGTCCTGATACATCAGCGCCCGGGAGGACACCATCTCGGTGGTGCAGAGCGCCGCACCGTGCTGCCGGCAGAGCAGACGGAAGGCCGCGTCGGTAACGCCGGCCATGGGCGCAAGGGTCAGCTGCCCGTGCAGTGTCACATTGCCGATCCGGATCATAGCAGAACCAGCTCCACGGGGCAGTGGTCGCTGCCGAAAATCTCCTGATGGATGGAGGCGTCGGCGATCCGCGCCCGTAGACTCTCGGACACGAGGAAGTAGTCGATTCTCCAGCCCACGTTCCGCTCCCGGGCTTTCATGCGGTAGCTCCACCA
>JAGHSH010000176.1 GCA_018065965.1 Candidatus Apopatocola equi | reverse complement strand
GAAGGGGAGAGAGAAAATGCCCAGCAGCTCCCGTCTCCGGGGAGAGGAGGAAGCCAGGATCAGTTTTGTATTCTGCATTTTACTTAACACCCTTGTACCGTTCACCGCGGCTGAGCCCGTTGGGACGGTAGCCGCTGTTTTCAAGATAGCTTTTTGCCACGCTGACGCACTCCCGGGGAGACTCGGTGGTAAAGGAGAGCTGCACGGCCCACACGCCGCAGCTCAGAAACTCCCCGTAGGCGTCCGCCAGAAAGAGCTTTCGGGAGGAAAAAACCGTGTTGCGGCAGCCGAATTCCCGGATCACAGGCCAGACGCCGCCCTTTTCGTCGCTCATCTGCACCGGCGTGCCGCAGGCGCAGCGGCCGGCGGAGGCCTTGATGAGGCAGCGGCTGGTGACCATGGCGGTCTCCCGGCCGTAGATCACGAACTCGCACTTCATGCTCTTGCGCAGCGCCCTGACCTGCCCCAGACTGAGCTGGTCGGACAGTGCCGCACTCAGGAAGCCCCAGGCAGAGAGATTCTGCAGGGCGTAGCTGTTGAATACGTTCATCTCCGCTCCGGCACGCACCTCAAAGCCCGCGTTTTTGCCCCGGAGAGCCAGCGGCAGCGTGGGAGCCAGCAGCTCCCGGATGCCGAGCTTCTTCGCCTTCTCCAGCAGCGTGTCAAGCTCCCGCTCTTCCTCGGCGCCCTGCACGACGGGCGGCAGCACCGCCGCGACCGTAATGCCTTTGTCCGTAAAGGGCTTGAGGGGGGCGCTGTCTTTCACGACCGCCTCCAGGGGCACATAGATCACGCTGGCGCCCATCTCCGCCAGCCGGGGATCCAGCTGTTCCATGCTGCGGAAGCGGAAGCTCACCGCAGGCTCGGGGTATTCCTCCCGGTTATCCGGCTCGGCGGGGAAGCTGCCCTCCTTCCGATCCTTCGCCTCGGAGCGGAGCGCGGCAAGCTGCCGCAGCAGCTCCCGGCGGGCGCTCTCCAGCTCAGCGGAGGCTACGGCAAGCCCCTCTCCGTCCTTCATCCGCACGTCCGTGCAGTGGAAGGGCGTTCCCGCCGTTTTGTAAAGGACGGCGCGGACGGCCTCGCTCTCCAGCGGCACATCGCCGAAGCACACGGGCATGGGCCCGTCGATCACGGCGCGGTGACCCTCGTCGTCGGTAACGCCCATGCGGACGCTCTGATGCTCGCCCCGGGCCAGCAGCGCAAACTGCACGTTGATGCGGCGCACCTCGCTGCCCTCGGCGTAGCTCCGGCGCAGGGTGGAGCAATAGGCCTCCAGCTCCCGGCCGTCAACGGTGCGCGCCTCCGGGGCGGGGGTCATATCCTCGCTGTAGCCGTATTCGCTGAAGAGGGTCTCCAGCCGTTCCAGATCGGGTGCGGCGGGGAGCTTGCCCTCATGGGCGGCGCGGGCGTAAAGGTCGGTCATGGCGGCGGAAAATTCCGCCCGGCGGTGCATATCGCCGATATAGGCGCACTCCACCCCGGCCTTTTCCAGCTTTTCCAGCCGCCGGATCAGGCAGCGATCCTGAAAGCTCAGGGGCGTGGAATCCCAGCGGCCGCCCAGGGAGAAGCGTTCCCGGCAGCTTCCGGCGCAGCCGCCCCGGTCGGCGCTGCCCCGGCCGTTGAGACGGGAGAGAGAACACATACCGCTCTCTGCCGCGCAGAGCTCGCCCTGCACCATGCAGGCTAAAGAAACGCCCTGATTTGCCAGCGGGGCGATTTCGTCAAGACTCAGCTCCGGGGGCAGAAACACCCGGGAAAAGCCCAGTGCCGCCGCCAGCGCCATGTCCCGGGGCGTGCGGATGCCCAGCGCCGCCGAGGCAAAGAGCGGCAGCTCCGGCGTGAGCCGCCGGAGGATCCGAAGCAGACCCATGTCCCGCAGGATCACGGCGTCGACCCCGGCGCGCTGCGCCCGGAGGCAGAGCCCGCCGGCCCTGGCCATCTCCCCGTCGTTGAGGAGGATGTCCATGCTCAGATAGACCCGGCAGCCGCGGCTTTTGCAGTAGGCCACGGTATTCTCAAAGGCGGCGTCACCGATGTTGGGGGCTCTGCGCTCGCCGCCAAGCTGCGCAAAGCTCAGATATACGGCGTCTGCGCCGTTCTGAACCGCCGCTCTCGCCCCTTCGGGGCTGGGGGCGGGGGATAATAGTTCGATCATGCTGCACTCCCCTGTGTGAGAATGTACCTATTTTTACAAATTTACATTTTACCACATCGGAGGCTCTTGCGACAAGCCCCTTTGATATGATATAATGCAGGAAATTTGAAGTTTTCGTAAAGAATGCGCCGCAGCCGCGGCACACCCCGTTTTCGGAAGAACCCGATCAGAAAGAGACACATATGAACAATACCAGATTATCCCTGCGCTCCCCGGGCGCTCTTGTGCTGAACGAGCAGGACGCGGACACGCTCCTGCGGCTCTGCGACGGGGACTGCGCCCTTCTCTATATCTACCTGCTCCGCTCCGGCGGCCTGCTGGAGGAAAAAACGGCTTCCGACAGCCTGCACATGAGCATCGAGCGGCTGCGCCTCTGCGCGGACAGGCTCCGGCGGGAGGGACTGCTCAGCGAGGGAGCCACCGTTTTGCCTGCCCCTGCGGACGAGCTGCCCGAATACAGCGCCGAGGAGCTCTCCCGGCGCTCGGCGGAGGACAAAAACTGGGCGGCTCTGGTGCAGGAGACCCAGCGCGTCATGGGCAAGGTGCTCAACCGCCCGGATCTGAACACGCTCTTCGGCATCTATGACCGGCTGGGCATGGACGCGGAGACGATCATGCTGCTCATCAACCGGGTGGCGGAGGATCTCCGCCGCCGCTACGGAGAGGGGAGACTCCCCACCATGCACGCCATCGAGCGGGAGGCCTTCGCCTGGGCGCGGCGGGAGATCCTGACCCCCGAGAGCGCCATGGAATATCTTTCCGCGCAGGATCGGAGCCGGGAGAAGCAGCAGCGCATCCTCTCCCTCATCCAGCTCCGCGACCGTATGCCCAGCCCCGGCGAGCGTGCCTATCTGGAAAGCTGGGCTGCCATGGACTTCGGCGACGATGTGTATGCCCTGGCCTATGACCGCATGGTCAGTCAGATCGGAAAATTCAACTGGAAGTATATGAACAGCATCCTGCTCTCCTGGCAGGAGAAAGGGCTCAAGACCGTGGCCGAGATCGAAAAGGGCGATGGACGGCAGAGCAGAGCGAAGAACTCTCAGAAGCCCCGGCAGGCTCCCGAAGATGAGGTTTGGAGTGATGACCTGTCCCTGGCGGAAAAGCTGTTCAACCGGAAAGGATAAGCTATGGAAGGAAGACTGCTGGCAAAGGCCAGAAGCGCTCTTGCCGAAAAGCAGCGGCGTAACCACAGCGAGGAAAACCGACGGAGAGCGGAAATCTACGAGAGCATCCCGGAAATCCGCACCATTGACGGAGAAATCCGCGCGCTGATGTCCGAGCTGGTGGCGTTGGCACTGGGGACAGGCAGCCACACCGCCGCCGAGCTGGAAAGCGCTTCGTTAACCCTGCAGGACAGGCGTGCTGCACTGCTGCGCGCGCATGGCTACGATGCGCACTATCTGGATGAAATACTCTCCTGCCCCATTTGCGGCGACACGGGCTTCCTTTCGGACGGCAAGCCCTGCGCGTGCCTTATCCGGCTCTACAATGCCGAACAGACCCGGGAGCTTTCTCCCCTGCTCAAAAACGGACAGGAGAGCTTTGACACTTTCCGTACCGCTTACTACCCTGTGGAGCCCCTGAGCCCCAACACGCCCGCCCCACGGGTGCAGATGGAGAGGATCTTCCGCATCTGCCGGAATTACGCTGAGGGTTTCATGCCCGGCAGCGGCAATCTTCTCTTCACCGGAATGCCGGGGCTGGGCAAGACTTTTCTGTCGGCGTGCATTGCCCGTGAGGTGGCAGCCAAGGGCTTCAGCGTGGCCTATGACACCGCTGTCACTCTGCTCTCTGCCTTTGAGCAGGAGAAGTTCAGCCGCAGCGCGGAGGAGCAGGCCGACGCCGCCTCCCGTGTCCGTCAGCTGAAGGGCTGCGATTTGCTGATTCTGGACGATCTGGGCACGGAGCTGGGCTCCGCCTTCACCCAGAGCGCCCTCTATACCCTGCTGGACGGCCGCATCCGCAGCGGCAGAAGCACGATCATCTCCACCAATCTGGATCGGGACGCCATCCGCGAGCGCTACGGCGCGGCGCTCTCCTCCCGGCTGGAGGGTGAATATCAGTATCTGCGCTTTATCGGGAAAGATATCCGGGCGCAGAAAAAAGGCGAAAAATAAGAGCTCTCCCAAGAGCCCGATGAGGAAAAGGAAGCTATACCATTATGACCGATGAAAAGCTGAACCGTATCAATGAGCTGGCCCATCTGAGCAAGGAGCGGGAGCTGACCGAGGAGGAAAAGGCCGAACAGGCGCTGCTGCGCAAGCAGTATATCGCCGAGTGGCGGCGGGGCGCGGAGCAGGTGCTGGAGAGCGTCTATCTGGTGGACGAGAACGGCACCCGGCGCAAGCTGCCCAAGAAAAAGAAATAAAAGCGCCGCGCATACTGGATTTTCTCACGGAGGGCTGTTATACTATGCAATCATGGAACAAGATACTCCACGGCTCCGTCCTGACCGGGGCCGATCCGGAGGGGATGCTCTCCGCTGTGCGCTCCATGGCGCAGACCCTGCTCTGCAGCGAAGGGCACCGGGGCGAGGCGTTCGGAAAATGCAGCTGCTGCCGCAAGATCTATAAGGACATCCACCCGGATGTGAGCTTCATCCGCCGGGGCTTTCAGAAGGACGGCAAGACCCTCCGCAGCGAGATCGTGGTCGATCAGATCCGCGCCGTGGCCAAGGACAGCGTGGTGCTGCCCAACGAGGCCCGCGCCAAGATTTATGTGTTCCCCGAGGCGGACACGCTGAACGCCAGCGCGCAGAATGCGCTGCTCAAGCTGCTGGAGGAGCCCCCGGAGGGAGTATATTTCCTCCTCTGCGCCAAAAATCCGGATGCGCTGCTCCCCACGGTGCGCTCCCGCTGCGGGATCTATCACGTGGGCGGCGAGGAGGAAGCGGAGAGTGAGGAGATCGCCTCTCTCTGCCGGGACTATCTCGCTGCGCTGGGCGACGAGCTGGCGCTGCTGCGCTGGGAGGCCCGGGCGGAAAAGCTGGACATGGCCGCCATGCGGGAGTTGATCCCCGCCCTGAGCGCTGCCGCAGCCGAAGCCCTGCGGGGCAAGGCACTGCTCTCTTTGGAGGAGCAGCTGCGGGAATGCGCCGCCATGCTCCGTGTAAATGTGAATACCAGGCATCTGGCCGCTATGCTGGCCACCTACAGAAACGAGGAATAAAGCTTTGACAGAAGTAATCAGTGTACAATTTCGGGAGGGCGGGAAGGTCTACTTCTTTGACCCCGGCACTCTCCGCTTCTCCGTCGGCGACGCGGTGGTGGTCGAGACCTCCAAGGGTCTGGAGCTGGGCCGCTGCACCGCGGGCAATCACAAGGTGGATGACCACGCCGTGGTGCAGCCCCTGAAAACCGTTGTCCGCGCCGCCACCCAGGACGATCTGCGGGTGGAGGAGATCAACAAAAAGCGCGAAAAGGAAGCCTTCGGCATCTGCGAGGAAAAGATCGCCAAGCACGGGCTGGAGATGAAGCTGGTGGACGTGGAATGCTCCTTTGAGGGCAACAAGATCCTCTTCTTCTTCACCGCCGACGGCCGCGTGGATTTCCGCGAGCTGGTAAAGGATCTGGCCGGTGTGTTCCGCACCCGCATCGAGCTTCGCCAGATCGGCGTCCGGGATGAGGCCAAAATGCTCGGCGGCATCGGCATCTGCGGTCAGCCCTTCTGCTGCAGCCGCTTCCTGACGGAATTCCAGCCGGTTTCCACGAAGATGGCCAAGACCCAGAGCCTTTCCCTGAATCCCACCAAGATCTCCGGCTGCTGCGGCAGACTCATGTGCTGCCTGCGCTATGAGCAGGAGGCCTATGAGGATCTGATCAAGCATATGCCCAAGAACGGCTGCTTTGTGGAGACCGAGGAGGGCTACGGCAATGTGGTGGGCATGAACCTGCTGCGCCAGAACGTGAAGGTGCGGCTGGACGGACCCGGCGAGGCCGTGGTGCATAATTTCGACGTGGCCGACATCGCCGAGGTGCCGGGCGGCCGTCCCCCCGAGGGGGAGACCCCGCCCCATGTGCTGCAGCCCCGGGTGAAGGAGCCTGTGGAGGAGCCCGAGGACGAGTGGGCCATGCCGCCCCTCTTCTCTGACAGCACCGCCGATGTGTCCCAGCGGCAGAGCGCACCCGTCCGGGAGGAAAAGAGCGAGAAGCCCCAGTCCTCCCGCCGCCGGAGAGGCGGTCACGGCGGGGAGAAAAAGCCGCAGACCCAGGGAGAAAAGAAACCGCAGCAGGGAGAGAAAAAGCAGCAGGCCCAGGGCAAGAAGCCCCGGGTGCAGTCCCAGCAGACCAAAGCGCAGAGCGAAAAGGCGAAGCCCGCCGCTGAAAAGAAGATCGTCCCCAAGGCGGAGAGCGCCGAAAAGAAGGCTGTTCCCAAAACGGAGGGCGGGGAGAAGAAAAAGAACTACCGCCGCCGCTACCACGCCAGACCCAAAAAGGCCGGCGAGGAATAAAGAAGAAAAGGGTTCCCTGCAGGATGTGCAGAGAACCCTTTTTCTATCTTCCACCGCCTGCGGCGCATTCTTTCTGTCTTTCAAGAAAAAGACAAGAAAGAATGGGGGGCTGAAAGTCAGCTGCGGCACTATGCTGTGGTGATGAAGCTCAGATCCGTCCGGCGCTGTACCAGCCGGTCTCGGGCTCGGCAGGCAGGAACCGGCCCGGCACGGAAGTCTTTCTCTCCCGCTCCTCCCAGACCACCACGGTGTCGAAAATACGGTCATGGAGAGCCCGGTGCTCCCGGTCACCCAGCATGAGCAGGTAGCCGATGCAAAGCAGGCCGCTGAGATAGCGCCCCACGGTCTCCCGGAGGAAAGCGGTCTTCCAGCTGACGTCGCTGCCGTCGGCGTTGACCACCCGCAGACCCATGGCCTTTTTTCCGGGGGTCGCGCCCCGGCGGGCGGTGAAGATCACGAACCAGGCGCAGATCACCGCCGCACAGACCACTTCCCGGAGAGAATAGTGGAACAGCACCGCCCGGCTGTAGAGCTCACTGCCTGCCAGAGCGGCGACCCACATGGGCACGCGCACAAACAGCAGCAGAATGCCCAGAATCAGCCTGTCCAGCAGATAGGAACAGAAGCGGGGAAAGAAGCCCGCCGTGATGCGCTCAGAAGCCGCCGGCATAGGCCATCACCTTGATCCCTTCATGCGCTTTGGCAAACTCCGCCAGCAGCTCGGTCTCGCTGCGGGAGGAAAAAGCGCCGAAATACTTCGACAGACTTCCCAGCCAGTCCTCCTCCGGCGTATAGACCCACAGCTCCGTGTCCTCGCTGAAATGCTCCAGCACGCTCTGCACATACACATCGTAGCGGTCAACGGAATCGATGAAACCGGCTTTCAGGGCCTGCGAGGCGGTCATTTCCCGACCGTCGTCCCGGAGCTTCACCTGCTCGACGGTCATGCCGCGGCCCTCGGCCACCACTTCCAGGAACTGCTGGTAGAATTCGTCCACGATGCTTTGGTAGATGCCCAGCTGCTCGTCTGTCCACTCTGTGCCCTCCAGACCGATACCCTTGTTCTCGCTGCTCCGGATGACGACCTGTTTCACGCCCAGCTTCTCATAGAGCCCGGCAAGATTATAGCTGGTGATGTATACGCCGATATTCACACAGGTGCAGTTGCGGTTCGCGCAGATCTCATCGGCGGGCATGGCCACATAGTAGCCGCCGGAGCAGGCCACGGAGTCGAAATAGCAGTAGATGGGGCGGCCGGTATAGGCCTTGTAGTCCATCAGCGCATAGTACAGATCATCTGCCGCGCTCATGGTGCCGCCGGGGGAGTCGATATAGAGCAGCAGACCCACGTTGTTCTCGTCCTCGGCCAGCAGATAGATCTCATCCACAAGATCCTGCACGTCTGTGCTGTCATCGGAAAAGCCGCCGGAATAGTCGATGGTGCCGGTAATATCCAGCCTTTCCAGATAGGGGCCGGCGGGCTCGCTCTCCGCGGTGCCCTCCAGCAGCCCGCTCAGCTCGCTGAGGACTGTCCCGGCGCGCCTCTCGTTGAGCTCCTCGGCACGTTTTGCACCGATGAACCCGGTGCCCAGAAACACCGCCGCCGCCAGCAGCAGAGCGATCCATTCTTTTGCTTTCATGGGGTTCTTTCCTTTCTCAGATCAATAACAAGAGAGGGCAGAGTTCACACTCTGCCCTCTCAAGCCATATTACTTCAGGCCAAACTTCTTGTTGAACTTGTCCACGCGGCCGCTGGTATCGACCAGCTTCTGCTTGCCGGTGTAGAAGGGGTGGCACTTGGAGCAGATTTCCACGGAGATGTCCTTGCGGGTGGAACCGGTCTCGATGACCTCGCCGCAGGCGCAGCGGATGGTGGTGCGCTGATAGTTGGGATGGATGCCGTTCTTCATTTCAGTAAACCTCTTTAAAATATGCTGTCCTGAGTTTGACGGAGAGTCAAGGATACAAGACGCTCAAGCATTATAGCAAAGATGTGTGCGGAATGCAAGAGTTTTCTGCGAAAAAGCGCCGGGGCTTATTTCAGGAATTTGTCGATGGCGTCGTTCAGGGCGGCAACGGAGGCGGTATCGTTCTCCTCCACGGCCTCCACGATGCAGTGGTCGATGTGGTTGCGCAGCACCAGCCGTCCCGCGCCGTTCAGGGCAGAGCGGACGGCAGCCAGCTGGGTGAGCACCTGCGAGCAGTCCTCATCGCCCTCCACCATGCGCTTGATGGCCTCCAGATGACCGATGATCCGGTTCAGGCGGCTGATCACGCTCTTTTTTTCGCTGTCGGAGTGGATGTGCTGGTGAGGGCCGTTCCCGTGGGAATGGGTGTGTACGCTGCCGTCAGCGTGGACGTGGGTGTGTTCCGGAGAATCAGACATTGCCCTTCTCTCCCTTCTTCCCGAAGATGGAACGCCGCAGAAGCAGCAGATTGAAGGCCACGAACAGAACGGCATACAGACCCATGATCATCAGCGCCTTCTGCGGGCTCTGAGGCACAACGCCGATGAGCAGCAGCATGGGAGCGCCGAAGAGGATGGCCCAGGGCATATGGTAGACGATGTTGTCGCTGGCCTGGGTGCGGAATTCCGGATCCAGCTCCCGCAGGAGAATCACGCCCGTGGAGGCGGTGCCGGTGAGCATACCGTAGAGGGAGAGGAAGGCCTCATGCTCATAGCCGGGGAACACCCGGGAGCAGACAAGACGCAGGTAGAAATAGGTACCCACCGCGCCCGCCAGACAGATGAGCGTCAGAGGCAGCAGCATCTCCATGGTGCGGAAGGCGGAGAGGTCGATGGCGGCGATGGAGGCCACCACCATCATATCAAAGAGGAAGCCGGAGATACGGTCCAGCATGAAATTGTTGGTGTAGTCCCGGTGCATGATTTTTTTGTCCCGCAGCTTGTTCATGATCACCCGGAGCAGAATGGCGAACACGGAGCTGAAGAGGAACTGGAAGCCCCAGATCATGCCCTGCAGGGTGCCCTTGATGCCCGTTGCACCGACCCCGGTGGGATCCAGCAGGGTGTTGACAAGGTTCATGAAGAAATAGGCGAGCACATAGGCCAGAAACACCAGACCGAGCTGCACGGTGAACTTATCCAGCGATTCGGCCTGGGGGATCTCGTTGTCGCCGGTGAAGCTGTCGAGCGTCAGCACCTCCCGGACGTCCTCGCCCATCTTGCCCTTGTAGAGCCCCTTCCGGCGCAGCCGGTTCAGGTAGAGAATGCCGCCGATGCTGGCGGACACAAAGCCCATGGCCGCCACGGCCAGACCGAAGCTGGTGCCGTAGGCAAAGCCGCCCTCAAAGGGCGCGGCGAAGGAGCCGATCTCAAAGTTGTGACCCCAGTTGAAGGCCTGCCCGGGGCCCTGTCCGTAGCCCATGGGCAGCAGCACGCCGGAGCCGTAAAAGCTGCCGATCAGATAGTAAAGGCCGATGGTGATGGCCAGACCCAGCACGGCCTGCAGCAGGTAGCCGTTGACCACGGTGATGCCTGCGTCCAGCGCGCCGGTGCGGCTGCGGCCGTCCTGATCCTTGCGGAGCCGCCGCAGAGACAGCGCCGCAAAGCCCAGACCGAGACCGTGGTAGGTGAGGATCTCCAGTGTGGCTGTGCTGTAGAGGCTGAAGTGGCAGTAGGCCTTCAGCAGAGAGTTGATGCCCAGCAGCAGAAAGCCGCCCAGCACGGAGCTGGGGATCATCAGCCGCTGGAGAAAGCCGCAGAGCCGCCGCAGGGTATTGGCCAGCAGCATCATGCCGAAGAGCAGACCCAGCGTGAGGATCAGGCTCCAGACTTCACTGTCCCAAAGATTCAATCCGCTTGTCATGTTTTTTCAGTTCCCTTTCTCCCCGCCGTCCGCATCCGCAACTGCCTCGTTGAGGGATGCCAGCATGGTCTCGAATTTTTTGAGTTCTTCTTCCGTATATTCGCTGCGGAGCTTCTCCAGCGCAGGCTGAAGAAAGCTGTCGGAGGAATCGTAGTAGCTGTGGAATTTTTCACTGACCTGCAGGCGGCACTCGCGCCGGTCGTCCTCTGAGGCGGTCTTGTGTACATAGCCCTTGGCGGTCAGGTTGTTCACCTTGTAGGTGGCGTTGGGCTGGGAGATGCCCAACGTATCGGCCAGAGCGGTCACGGTGGGCTCGTCCAGCAGAAAGATCACGTCGGCGGCAAAGGCCTCAGTGGCGGAGAGAGAGCCGTCCCGCTCGCGGATGCGCCCGAAGAGCTTTCGGTAGTGCAGCAGCCGGAACTGCCTGTAGAGCCGGCTGATCTCGTCACGGAGCATTTGCACACCTCGATTCATCAATGATTGGATATATTATTTTAATCGGGATGAGGCAGAATGTCAACTGCTTTTCCGCGCTCACAGGGAAAACCGGGCTGCGGAGCGGAAGGATCCGCCCGACAGCCCGGTTTTTTCGGGATGCTGGATCAGAGCACCTTGTAGTCCTGAGCCTCCACGGCCTGCTTCAGCACGGCGTCGTCCACATCGTGGCTGAGGGTAAGAACGGCAGTGCCTTCCTTGTGGCTGCACACGGCGCTCTCTACGCCGTCGATGGCTTCCAGAGCCTTCTTCACGCGCATCTCGCAGTGGGCGCACATCATGCCCTGAATCTTCATGGTCTTTTCCATGGGAATGTCCTCCTTGGTTTTGTTTTGTTTATGATGTTTGATTTTTCTGTCGCGGGAGCTGTCATAGAGCTTGAAGAGATTGAGCCGCAGGGCGTTGGTAACAACGCAGAAGCTGCTCAGACTCATGGCGGCGGCGCCGAACATGGGGCTCAGCGTCCAGCCGAAGAGATGTACAAAGGCGCCGGCGGCCAGCGGGATACCGATGCTGTTGTAGAAAAACGCCCAGAACAGGTTTTCCCGGATATTCGTAAGGGTGGCGCGGCTGAGACGGATGGCGGCGGGCACATCGGCCAGCGTGCTCTTCATGAGCACCACATCCGCCGCATCGATGGCCACGTCCGCCCCTGCGCCGATGGCAATGCCTATGTCGGCGCGCTTGAGAGCGGGGGCGTCGTTGATGCCGTCGCCTACCATGGCCACGCTGCCCTTCTGCTGCAGACTGCGGATGGCACGCTCCTTACCCTCGGGCAGAACACCGGCAATGACCTCGTCCACCCCGGAGCGCCGGCCGATGGCGGCGGCGGTGCGCTCGTTGTCGCCGGTGAGCATGACCACGCGGATGCCCATGCTCTGCAGCTCCGCAATGGCCTGGGCGGAGTCGGGCTTGAGGGTGTCCGCCACGGCGATCACGCCCAGCAGCCGGGAATCAGCGGCAAAGAAGAGGGGCGTTTTTCCCGCCTCGGAGAGTGCGTCGGCAGCCTCCTTCAGCTCAATGGGCACCACCGCCCGTCCGGCGATGAAGCTGCCGCTGCCGCCGGTGAGCCGTCTGCCCTCGG
>JAGHSH010000030.1 GCA_018065965.1 Candidatus Apopatocola equi | reverse complement strand
ATATCATCTTTACCCATACCCTTCGGGGCAATGAGGGCGACGCCATCCGCCGGACTTATTCCAAGTACAAGGTCGACTGGGTTTATAATAAGGAAAACGGCGGCTACCGCTTTGATATCACCGTTTCGGTGGAGTACTACTCCTCCTATGCGCAGGAGCGGGAGCTGGATGCGAAGGCCGCGGAGCTCCTTGCCTCTCTGGCGCTGGAGGGGAAGAGCGACTACGAAAAGCTCCGCGCCATTTATGACTGCATCACCCGCAGCGTGACCTATGACTATTCCGACACAGTCCTGAAGTATACGGGCTACGGGGCTCTCTGTCAGGGCAAAGCGGCCTGTCAGGGCATAGCCGTGGCCATGTACCGCCTCTGTCTGGACGCGGGCATCGACTGCCGGATCATCGGTGCACAGCCTGTGAAGCACGCCTGGACGATCGCGTCGGTGGACGGCGTGTATTACCTCTGCGATCCCACCTGGGATCTGGGCGGCCGCCGCAGCTACTTCCTCCGGGGCGGCGAATACTGGCTGAAGTTCCACAACAGCAGATTTGAGCTTGTGTATGACAGCCTGGGCGACAACTGGGACGAGCCGGGCTTTGCGGAGCGCTACAGCGTCCCGGTGTGGGACTGCGCGCCTCCCGGAACGGCCAATTATCCTCTTGTGCTCAGCAGCACGGAGGACACGGAGAACGAGTATCTTTCCTTCTATAATAACGGTGCGGATCTCCCCCTGCAGGAGCCGCGCCGTACCGGCTATCTTTTCTGCGGCTGGTATGAGGATGCCTGGGGCGGCGGTGAGCGCGTGGATGTGATCCCGGCCCACAGCGTCGGCCCAAAGCAGTTCTATGCTCGCTGGGAGGCTGCCCCCTGCACGGTGATCTTCTCTGACGGCAGCGGGGAAGAGGAGCGGGAGCTGATGCGGATGGAGAGCCGCTATGACAGCGCCTTCCGGATACCTCCGTGCAGCAGCACCCGGGAGGGCTTTGTGTTCGCCGGGTGGAACACCGCGCCTGACGGCAGCGGGGAGACCTATCTTCCCGGCGAGAGCGTCATGAACCTGACGGCTGACGGGGAGCTGACGCTCTATGCCCGCTGGCTGACTGCGGAGAGCGGCAGCTGCGGCAACGGCGTGAGCTGGACGCTCCGGGAGGACGGCGTGCTCTGCCTTGAGGGGCAGGGCGCCATGGAGGACTATGACGAGGGCGGCGCACCGTGGAGCGCTCACGCCGGTGAGATCCGGACGGTGATCGTTTCCGCCGGGGTGGAGTCCCTCGGCCGAAACGCCTTCTCCGGCTGCACGCTGCCGCTCACCCTCTGCTATGAGGGCAGCGAGGAGAACTGGGCGCAGCTGCCCGGCAGCGGGGAAGCCCTCCCTGCGGGGGCAGAGCTCTCCTTTGATCCCTGCAGGAACGGTCGCCACAGCTGGGGCGAGCCGGTCTATCACTGGAGCGAGGATCTTTCCGCCTGCACGGCGGAGCGCGTGTGCCTTCGGGACGAAGGGCACCGGGAAAGCTCTGCCGGAGCCGTCACACGCTCCGTGACGCTGCTGCCCACCGAGCGGACAGAGGGCACGGAGACCTTTACCGCCCGCTTTTTCGCCGACTGGGCGCCCGAGCAGCGGCAGGAGCGGACAATTCCTTGGCTCCATGTAGCCGGGGATATGAACAGCAACGGCACGGTGGAGGAGAGCGATGTGCGCGACCTTGCCCGCTATGTTCTCGCGCTGGGCGCGCAGAGCGATATCTACGAAAAATTTACGGACGTCAACGGCGACGGCGTCACCGATGCGGCGGATGTGGTGCTGCTCTCCGCCTACACTGCGGCCGGCGGCGAAGGCATTGATATTCGCTAAGGAGAAAGCTATGAAGAAAATCGGCGTTTTTGACAGCGGCATCGGCGGCCTGACCGTGCTGCATTCTCTGCGCAGAGCCTGCCCGGAGCTGGACATGGTCTTTCTGGGCGATGTGGCGCGGATGCCCTACGGCGTGCAGTCCCGGGAAACCGTGCTGGGCTATTCCCGCGACTGCGCCGCTTTCCTGCGGAAGCAGGGAGTGGAGGCGGTGATCATCGCCTGCAATACGGCCACGGCGGCCTCTCTGACGGAGCTGCGGCAGGAGCTGGACATCCCCGTTTACGGGGTCATCGAATTCGCGGCGGAGGCTGCGAAGAGAGCCACCCGCAGCTGCCGCATCGGCGTGATCGCCACCGACGGGACTGTCCGCAGCGGCAGCTACACGGCGGCGCTTTCCGGCTATACGGTGCTGGAGCGTCCTGCTTCCCCGCTGGTGACCATGATCGAGAGCGGCATTGCCGACAGCGATGAGCGGGCCCTTGCAGCCTGCCGGTCGGTGCTGGCAGACCTGCCGGAGCAGAATATCGACACACTGATCCTCGGCTGCACCCACTTTCCGGTGTACGCTGCCCCTCTGGGCAGCCTGCTGCCGGGTGTAACGCTCATCGACACCGGCGCAGCTCTTGCCGAAGCACTGCGCACCACCCTCGGCGGCAGCGGCAGCGGGAAAACGGAGTATTACACCAGTCTGGAGAGCGAGGCCTTCTGCGCCATGGTCAGACGGCTGGATCCCGTCGCCGGTGAGATCCGCGTCATGAGCTGGAATTGAGAAAACAATAAGGGTTCCCTGCAAAAACGGTTTTGCAAGGGACCCTTTTTATGTGCCTGTTATTCGGACTTTATTCCTGACTTGGCTTTTCCGCCTGCGCTTTTCTCAGCTTTCTACGCTGCGCTCTGCGGTTGGCGGCGATGGCTGCGATGGACTGGCCGATTACCAGGATCAGATAGATCATCAGCGGGATTTTAAAAATATTCCGGCTGAGAAAGTGCATGGGCGGGTTGAACTGATCCAGTACGCAGAGCGTGAGGAAGATAAAGGAAAGATCCATGCAGACATGTGGAAATATTTTTTTCATTCTGCACTGCCCTCCGTACTTTCAGCCACATATATGATGTCGGAAACCTTCCGGTAGAAATCCTGATTCAGCAGCTCGCCGTTCCAGTAGAAGTTCGCAGACTGACCGCCGTCCAGATTATAGGCTTCGGTGCAGCCCAGAGACAGGAACAGCTCCGAAAGCTGATCGAAACGCATACCGTTGGAATAGTCCGTCCGACCCTCTACCTCCACCAGATAGTAGTGACCCGGTTCCGCATAGCCGATGGCGGCTCGTGGATTCAGCTTGTCCAGACTGTGAGAAGAGTTGTCTATGGACGCCCCGTTTTTCACCAGCGTGGGGCCGAAGCCCCAGGCCTGCCAGGCGCCGCCCGCGACGAGAGCGCTCGGATCAAAGCTTCCGGCGGGGACGCACTCCATGACGCCGTCAGGCCAAAGCACGCACACGTCTTCAAACTCCGTGTCCCGGTAGAGTACGCCGTTGCGGATCACAACACCTTCCCAGCGGGATTTATACATATCGCCCGACAGCGCTGTCACGGCGTTTACGCCGGAGGCAATGCCGGTGAAGAACTCGGTGTTTCCCATATATTCCCCGGAGGAGAAGCCCGTTTGCAGCAGATGCACGTCCCGCACGTATATTTCCGCCACATGGCAGACCAGCATTTCCTGCTCCACGCGGGTATAGTTCACCGCCAGATCTCTGCTTCGGTAACTGTTCGCGTCGGAAATGATCTCCCCGTCGGTGAACAGATCGGCATACTTCCGGGAGAAATCTCCGGGAGGCAGCTGCTCCTCCGGCTCTTCCACCACAATTTCGGTTTCCTCCGGCTCCTCCGTGGGAGCGGGGGAGGGGGTGAGGATGACCACCGGCTCCGAAACGGGCTGAAAATTCAGAACGTGATGGAACAGGGCGAATACGGTCAGACCTATGCCAATGGCCAGCAGGTCATAGAATATCATCAGGGGCAGCGGGGTCAGACCGCGCTTTTTCTTTTTCTTCATGATCGCTCCGAATATTTCCCAAAATGTAAAAATATACTATACCCGTTCGGGGCTTCCTGTCAAGTTTTTGGATCTGGAAATTCTGCTTATCCCTGCGGCGGGGTACCGCCGCTTTCAGCCCCGTCCCCTGCCATTGCGAGGAGCGAACAGAGAAAGGGCTCTCTGCCGGGATGAAACAGGCAGAGAGCCCTTTTAAGTCTGAATTTGCTTTTTGACCTTATGCGGTGCTCCGTGTGTCTCAGCAGCCCTGCGCCAGCATGGCGTCTGCGACCTTCTTGAAGCCGGCGGCATTGGCGCCGACCACCAGATCTCCGGCGCGGCCGCATTCCTCGGCGGCGGCGATGCAGGCGGCGAAGATGCCCTTCATGATGCCCTGCAGACGCTCGTCGACCTCCTCAAAGGTCCAGGAGAGACGCTGGGAGTTCTGGCTCATTTCCAGACCGCTGACGCTCACGCCGCCGGCATTGGCGGCCTTGGCGGGACCGAAGGGAATACCCGCCTGCCGGAAGGCAGCCACGGCTTCAGGAGTGCAGGGCATATTCGCACCCTCGCACACCAGCTTCACGCCGTTTTTCAGCAGCAGAGCGGCGCTCTCGCCGTCCAGCTCATTCTGCGTGGCGCAGGGGAGGGCGATGTCGCACTTCACGCTCCAGATGCCGCTGCAGCCCTCATGGTACTCGCTGCCGGGCACCAGCGCGGCATACTCCTTGATACGAGCGCGCTGAACGAGCTTCAGCTCCTTGACCGTATCCAGCCGGATACCGGCGGGATCGTAGATATAGCCGTTGGAATCGGACATGGCCAGCACCCGCGCGCCCAGAGCCATGGCCTTTTCCGCAGCGAAGATGGCCACGTTGCCGCTGCCGGAAATGACCACGTCCTTGCCGGAGAAGTCGGTGTGCAGGAAATAGCGGAGCATCTCGGAGGTGTAGTAGCACAGACCGTAGCCGGTGGCCTCGGTACGGGCCAGAGAGCCGCCGTAGCTCAGACCCTTGCCGGTGAGAACACCGCCGTCAAAGGCACCGACGATGCGCTTGTACTGCCCGAAGAGATAGCCGATCTCCCGGGCGCCCACGCCGATATCACCGGCGGGCACATCGGTGTTGGGGCCGATATGGCGGTAGAGCTCCGTCATAAAGCTCTTGCAGAAGCTGCGGATCTCGGCGTCGCTCTTGCCGTGGGGGTCAAAGTCACTGCCGCCCTTACCGCCGCCCATGGGCAGGGTGGTCAGAGAGTTTTTCAGGGTCTGCTCGAAGCCGAGGAACTTCATCACGGAGGCGTTCACGCTGCTGTGCAGACGCAGACCGCCCTTATAG
>JAGHSH010000013.1 GCA_018065965.1 Candidatus Apopatocola equi | reverse complement strand
GCCCAAGGCTCTGCCAAAGGCGGCAAGCACGCCGTCCGGACCGAAGCCGGCCCTGGACGGCGTGCTGCGCCGACTGGATATAAGCGGTCTGGAAACCGAAGATTTTCTGGTGCTGGCCATTCTCTGGCTGCTCTACCGGGAGAGCGGAAAGACAGAGATGCTCATCGCACTCATTGCTTACTTATTCCTCTGACTGCGCTTCAGGGCTCCACAAAGCCGATCTTCTTATAGACCTTGCGCAGGGTGCGGCCGGCGACCCGCTCGGCCTTCTCTGCGCCCTTGCGGTAGATCTCCTGCAGGTAGGCCTTGTCCTTCAGCAGCCGTTCCGCCTCCTCGCGGATGGGACGGAGCGTTTCCACCACTGCCTCGCCCACGGCGGGCTTGAAGGCGCCGTAGCCCTTGCCGACGAACTCGTTTTCGATCTCGGCATAGCTGCGGCCGGTCACGGAGGAGTAGATGCTCATGAGGTTGGCCACGCCGGGCTTGTTCTGCGGATCATAGCGGACGCAGTTCTCGGTGTCGGAGTCGGTGATGGCACGCTTGAATTTCCGGGCGATCTCATCGGGGCTGTCCATGAGGAACACACAGCCCTGAGGGTCGGATTTGCTCATCTTGGAGGTCGGCGTGCCCAGAGACATGACCCGGGCGCCCACCTTGGGGATATAGGGCTCGGGCACCTTGAACACATCGCCGTAGAGGTTGTTGAAGCGGATGGCCACATCCCGGGTCAGCTCGCAGTGCTGCTTCTGATCCTCGCCCACGGGCACGAAGTCGGGCTGGTAGAGGAGGATGTCGGCGGCCATCAGGGCGGGATAGGTGAAGAGACCGCCGTTGATGTTGTCGGTATGCTTGGAGCTCTTGTCCTTGAACTGGGTCATGCGGCTCAGCTCGCCGAACATGGTGTAGCAGTTCAGCACCCAGCCCAGCTGGGCGTGGGCGGGCACATGGCTCTGGATGAAGAGAGTGTTCTTCTCGGGGTCAAGACCGCAGGCGATGTACTGGGCCAGCTGCTGCACGGTGCGGCGGCGCAGATCGGCGGGATTCTGCCGCACGGTGATGGTGTGCATATCCGCCATGAAATAGTAGCATTCGTAAGAATCCGCCAGCTCGCCCCAGTTCTTGATGGCGCCCAGATAGTTGCCCAGATGCAGCTCGCCGGAGGGCTGGATACCCGATAGCATGACAGGCTTTTTTACTTCGTCCATGGTCTTGTATACCTCGTTTCTTAAATTCGCTCTACGCACATATTTTATTTATCATACCACGGCCATAGTCCCTTGACAAGAGGACAGTTTTTCAATAAACTGTGGAAATAGGAAAATTCTCAAAAAAAGGAGACAGTTTTTTCAATGGCCATGAATGAAGCCTGGTTCGCCGAGATGGAGGCGAAGATTCCCAAGGGTGAGGTGCGTACCCGCTTTGCACCCAGCCCCACGGGATACATGCACGTGGGCAACCTGCGCACCGCCCTGTACACCTGGTGCATTGCCCGTCACTACAACGGCAAGTTCCTGCTGCGTATCGAGGACACCGACCAGACCCGTCAGGTAGAGGGTGCTGTGGAGGTCATCTACCGCACGCTGCGGGACTGCGGTCTCGACCATGACGAGGGCCCCGACCTGGGCGGCCCCGTGGGTCCCTATGTGCAGACCGAGCGCCGCGACACCTACCTGCCCTATGCGCAGCTGCTGGTGGAGAAAGGCGCCGCCTATTACTGCTTCTGCGAGAAGGGCGAGAGCGAGGAGGACAGCGGCAATTTTGAGCGTGCCGACGATCCCTGCCGCTGCATGGACAAGGCCGAGGTCGAGAAGAATCTGGCCGAGGGCAAGCCCTATGTGATCCGGCAGAAGATCCCTCACGAAGGCACCACCACCTTCCATGACGAAATTTTCGGCGACATCACCGCCCCCAACGCCGATCTGGACGATCAGGTGCTCATCAAGCGGGACGGCCTGCCCACCTATAACTTTGCCAACGTCATCGACGACCATCTCATGGGCATCACCCACGTGGTGCGCGGCAACGAATATCTGTCCTCCGCCCCCAAGTATAACCTGCTCTACGAGGCCTTCGGCTGGGAGATCCCCAAGTATGTCCACTGCTCCCCCGTCATGCGCGATCAGCACGCCAAGATGAGCAAGCGCCACGGCGACCCCTCCTACGAGGATCTGATCGCCATGGGCTATCTCACCGAGGCCGTGGTCAACTATGTGGCGCTGCTGGGCTGGTCGCCCGCCGGAGAGCGCGAGATGTTCACCATCCGCGAGCTGGCCGAGGCCTTTGACCTCCAGCGCATCTCCAAGTCCCCCGCCATCTTCGATATTGAGAAGCTGACCTACTTCAACACCGAGTACATCAAGGCCCTTGCCCCCGAGAAGTTCGCCGAGCTGGCCGAGCCGTGGATCCGTCAGGCCGTGAAGAACGAGGCCTGCAGCGCCGCCGAGATCGCCGCTCTGCTGCAGCAGCGCACCGAGAAGCTCACCGACATCCCCGAAAAGCTGGACTTCTTCGATACCCTGCCCGAGTACGGCACCGAGCTCTTTGTCCACAAGAAGTCCAAGAGCGATGAGGCCTCCTCTCTGGAGGAGCTGAAGGCCGCGGTGGAGCGCTTTGAGGCGCTGGACGACTGGACGGTGGAGAATATCACCGCCGCCATGGTCAGCCTTGCCGAGGAGCAGGGCGTGAAGAACGCCAAGGTCATGTGGCCTGTCCGTATCGCAGCAGCCGGCAAGGCCGTCACCCCCGGCGGCGCAGTGGAGATCTGCCACATTCTCGGCAGAGAAGAGACGCTCCGGAGACTGCGGATCGGTATTGAGAAGCTCTCCAAATAAAAAGAACACCCGCTTTCACACAGGGCGCAGCCGTGAGGCTGCGCCCTGTTTTTTGTTTTCTTTCAGCCCCTTTTCCCCTGTCCGCAGCACAGTGCCGCGACTGCTTTTCAGCCCCCGCTGTCATTGCGAGGAGCGAAGCGACGCGGCAATCCGTTCTCCCCTCGAGAGCGGCTTTCTGCATGGCTGCGGTGATACGGCAAAAGAATATCTCACGCCTCTTTGGACATGCTAAGACCCAAAGAGGTGTTGATCATGATCAGACGAAAAACCGCCATTCTGAGTGCTGCCTATCTCCTGGCCCTGTCCGCCGCGCTGGGGCTTTACGGCTATCTGCAGCACCGGCAGCTTGCCGTGGCGCAGAACGAGAACCGAAACCGGGCGGATTATGCCTTTGAGGAGCTGTGCCGCAGCGCGGATGAGCTGGACACGGCCCTGAGCAAGGCCGCCCTTGCCGCCTCCCCCTCTCTGCGCTCCACCCTCTGTGCCGACGGCTATGCCGCCGCCTGCGCAGGGCTTTCGGCATTGGGGCAGCTGGACTATGACACGGTGGAGCTGGAGCAGAGCGCAGCCTTTCTCAACGCCGCCGCAGAGAGCTGTCACAGCCTTCTTCGCTCCGCCGGGCGGGGCGAAGCGCTGACGGAGGAGGAGCGCAGCGCCTTCGGGGAGCTGGTGACCACCGCCGGCTGGTTTCATGAGCAGCTGGAGAACCAGCGCAGCGCCCTCACCGAGGAGAGCGGCGGTACCTGCGAGGCACTCTGCGCCATGGAAACGGACTTTCCTCCCCTGAGTCAGGACGAGGCGGGAGACTATCCCTTTCTGGAAAACCGCGAGAAGGTCAGCGAGCACGCCGCCTCGTTGGTGGCGGCGGCCTTTGCGGGAAAGGGCGCCCCGAAGGCTCTCTGCGAGGGCATCGTCGAAGCGAAGGAGCCCTTTTATAAGATCCGCGTCGGGGATTCCACGGCCTTTGTGACCGTCCGGGGCGGGCAGCTCCTGCGCTTCTTTGCCGAGCAGGGCGGAGGCGGCGAGGAGCGCTATACGGAAGCGGAGGCGCTTTCCCTCAGCGGAGAGCTGCTGAAAAAGCGGGGCTACGGGAATATGCGGGAGCTTGCCCACACGCTCCGGGACGGCTGCCTTGTGAGCAGCTGGTGCGCGCAGGAGGGCGATGTGCTCTGTCTGGCAGACAGCGTGACCCTCTCCATGTCCCTGAACGATGCTTCGGTGCTGTCCTTTGACGCCACGGACTATGTGCAGCACCATCACAGCCGGGTGCTGGACAGCTCCGGCCATGCCCGGGAAGCGGCCCTCGCCCTGCTGGGAGACATGCAGGTGCAGGAGGAATTTCTCGCTTTGCTGCCGGAGGACGAGGAGGAAAAGCTCATGCTGGGCTTCCGCTGCACCACCCCGGAGGGGCGGAACTGCTTCGTGTTCTGCAGTGCCGCCACCGGAGTGCAGGAGCGCATCGTCTTTGTCCGGAGCGACGGCAGCTTTGTCTGAAAGCAGGATTCTCCTTGACGAAACGGAAAAATCAGTGTAAAATATACGGTAGAATATCATATCCTTGCAGGATAAGGAGGATCGTGCCATGGGAAAATTCGATATATCCTCTCTGGTGCCCAAGGTGGAGTGCCCCAATTGCGGCACCCGTTATCCTTTCAACAATGATTCCTGCCCCGAGTGCGGCGAACCGAAGCCCGAGAAGCCGAAGGGCGAGGGCAGAAAGCTGAATATCCGTTTCCCCAGCCGTGCGGCTGCTTCTACCGCCTCCTTTATGGAGGGCACCGCCGAGAAGGCCGGAGCGCTGCTCAACGGCCGCTGGCAGATGGTGTTTGCCCTGATCATAGCCGCGATCGTGCTGCTCTCCGTGGCCGTGCTGGCGCTCAGCGGCGAGAAGGCAGGGGTTTCCGTCCCCGCCGGCTCCGGCAGCAATCCGGGCGGCAGCAGCGCCATCACCATTTCCGATACCTACCTGCCTACCCCCTCGCCCAGCCACGAGCCCACACCCGAGGGGGCGCAGAACCCCATTA
>JAGHSH010000004.1 GCA_018065965.1 Candidatus Apopatocola equi | reverse complement strand
GATACGCTTCTCCGCGGCAGCGTGGAGCGCTGCACCCTCAAGGCCAAGACTGTCCGTGCCGGATGCATTGAGCTGAATTATGAGGTTCGCCTGAAGTGTGACCGCTGCGATTTCGTGAATGAGATCTCCGCACTCGTCTGTGTGGTCAGCGCTGTTCTGGTGAGCTACAACGGCGAGTACATGAATTAAGCGCCCCATTTTCCGGGGGAGGTGAGTCCCATTTCCAGAAAACCCTACACCGATATCGTCTGCGGAATCTGCCTTGTCCTGATGCTGGCGCTTGTGCTGTTATATCAGAACGGCGCAAAGCTCGGGATCCGGCCGCTGAAGAAGGAGGAGGCTCTCAGCGAGCTTTCCGCCTCGGCAGTCATTTCCCTGAACGATCAGAAGATCCGCATAAAAGGCAAGGGCGCCTATCATGAGGGCGGCGTCATCACGGTAGCCTACGGCGGTGAATATACCTTTACCGGCTCCTGCAGCGACGCCCGTATCGTAGTGCAGGCCGACAAGAAGGCAAAGGTCAAGCTCATTTTCGATAATGCAGAGCTGACCGCCCATGGCGCACCTGTGATCTATGTGGCCAACGGCGGCAAGACCACCCTCATCAGCGCCAGAAACAGCAAAAACACGCTTTGCTCTCTGGGCGAGTTCACAGAAGAATTCACCGCCGAGGACATTGATGCAGCCATTTTCAGCAAAGATGACCTGATCCTTGACGGCAAAGGTTTCCTTTCTCTGACCGCCGAGAGCGGACACGGCATCGTCTCCAAGGACGATCTTGATCTCCGCGGCGGCGAATGGCTTGTGAACGCACAGCAGGACGGCCTCCGGGGCCGCGACAGCATTGAACTGGACGGCGGCAGCTACACCGTAATCTGCGGCGGCGACGGCATGAAGTCCAACAATGATGTGGACGAGGATCGCGGCAGCATCACCGTGACCGGCGGCGCGCTGACGCTGACGGCGGGGCAGGACGGCATTCAGGCCTTCCGGGAGCTTCGCATCAGCGGCGGTGAGCTGTCTGTGACCACCGGCGGCGGTCACGGTGAGGTCACCGTGAAGCCCAAACACACCGTGTGGATCCGCCCCGGCGAGGAAGAACGCCCCGATCCGGACATGATAAACGGCGGACAGGAAAAGCTCTCACAGAAGGATCCGAGGGACGAACCGGCTCCCTTCGCAGAGGGAGATACCACGCACACACCGCGGGACCGCTCCGGTGAGGAAGAACCCTTTGATCTTGACACGGTTAACAGCGGGCAGGAAAAGCTCTCGCAGAAAGGTCTGAAGGCCGGAACGGCTATCTTCGTGGAAGGCGGCACCATCACCCTGAACTGCGCCGACGACGGCATCCACTCCGACGGCACAGCCGTCTTTACCGGCGGCACGCTCACTGTGGAAAGCGGCGATGACGCCGTACACGCCAATCGCTCCATCTCCTTTGCCGATACCGCTCTCCTTGTTCCCATCTGCATGGAGGGCATCGAGGCCCGGCAGATCGAGATCCTCAGCGGCAGCATCGACGTGACTGCCGTCAATGACGGCATCAACGCCAACGGAGAGAGCCGGGGCGTGAATATGTCCGTTCTTTCCATTTCCGGCGGCAGCGTAAAGCTCCACGCCGACGGAGACGGCATGGATTCCAACGGACACATTTTCATCTCCGGCGGCTCGATCCTCGTCAGTGCCGACCCCAGCGACGGCAACAGCGCCGTGGACTACGGCATCGAGAACGGCGGCGACTGCACCATCAGCGGCGGCACCATCGTGGCCTGCGGCTTTGCGGGCATGGCCGAGACCTTCTCCAACGCCTCCACCCAGTGCTCTGTGCTTTACGCATTTGAAGAGGCCTGCCCCGGCGGCACCGTTGTTGAACTGCGCGATGAAAAGGGCGCCGTTCTGCTCCGCTTCGAGCCGGAAAACACCTTTGACTGCGTGATTTTCTCCTGCCCCGAGCTGAAGATAGGCAGAGAGTACACCGTAGCGGTCGACGGCAAAGCCTTCTCCCTCATCCCCGACAGCATCTCCTCCCGTTATGGCGCAAATCTGGAGCGGCCCGAATTTCTGCCCCACCGTGACCCATCGCACATGGGCGGCTTCGGCGGCTGAGGTTCATATGTACAGATCCCCGGAGCCTTTCGCTCCGGGGATATTTCTTTTATTTCAGTCTTGACTGAAATAAACACGCGCGATATAATGAAGCGCACGCTAAAATAAACGAGGTGAAAACTATGGATTTTGACTGTCTGCTTCGTCTCCTGGGGGAACCGAAGCGTTTGGCGATCCTGCGAGCGCTGCTGGAGCGCAGGCACTGCGTGCGCTCTCTTTCCCGAAAGCTGGGCATCACGGAGTCCGCCGTATCTCAGCACCTCAAGCAGATGCGGGAGGCCGGGCCGGTGTATGCCGAGCAGTATGGCTACCACACCCATTTCTACCCGTCTCAGGCTGCACTGGAGCTTCTCTCCGGGGAGCTGAACGCCATGGCGGAGCGCAGCCGGGTATTGGATCGGACGGTGCGGGAATGTCAGTGCGAATATAAGGAGAAGGAACCATGATCTATTTTGAATTGCTGCTGGAATTTGCGAAAATCGGCCTCTTCACCTTTGGCGGCGGCTATGCCATGATCGCCATGATCGAGCACGCCGTGGTGGAGAAAAAGCAGTGGATCACCCATGATGACATGATGAACATCACCGTCATTGCGGAGTCCACCCCCGGCCCCATTGCCATCAACTGCGCCACCTTTGTGGGCTACCGGCGTGGGGGGCTGTTGGGAGCGCTGCTGGCCACGCTGGGCATGATACTCCCCTCTTTTGTGATCATCTATCTCATCAGCCTCTATTTTGACCGCTTCCTGACCCTGGTCTGGTTTGCCAATGCCTTCAAGGGCATCAAGCTGGCGGTGGGCGTTCTGATTCTGGACGCGGCCGTGACCATGATCAAAAAGATGCAGAAAAAGCCCTTGCCCCGGCTGCTTATGCTGGGAGCCTGCTGTCTGATGCTCTGTGTGAATGCCTTCTCTCTCCGGCTCAGCTCCGTGGCGGTCATGCTTCTGGGCGGACTGGTGAGTCTGAGCGTATTCCTCATTCAGGGCAGCGGCGCACAGAAGGGAGGCACAAAATGACCTATCTGGAACTGTTTCTCGGCTTCCTGCGGGTGGGCTGCTTTGCCTTCGGCGGCGCCTACGGTGCCCTGCCGCTCATCCGCGATATCGTACTCTCCTATGGCTGGCTCACAGAGGAGCAGCTGAGTGCCATGATCGCCGTCAGTGAAAGCACCCCGGGCCCCATCATGGTCAATCTGGCTACCTTTGTGGGCAGTCAGGAGGCGGGGCTGCCCGGTGCCCTCCTCGCAACGTTTGCAGTGGTGCTGCCCAGCTTTCTCATTATTCTGCTGCTGACTGCCGTGCTGAAAAATGCCCTGAAGAACCGGTATGTGCAGGCTCTGCTGCGGGGAATGAAGCCTTCTGTGATCGGGATCGTGCTGGCCATGGGCGTCTGGATGATTCTGAAAAATGTGTTCCTCTCCCTCAGCGCTCCCACTGCAGACTGGCGGGCACTCGTCATCACCGCCCTTTCTCTCTTTCTTATGTTCGGCGCAGAACCGCTGTTCCGTAAAAAGCCGTCCCCCATTGCTCTCATCTGCACCGCAGCCATCTGCGGGGCGATCCTCTACGGGATCTGAGCTCCCTCAGAATGTTGAACCACGGTATTGGGGAAAATATGGAACAAATGTAAAACTTCTGCGTCCAAAGAACGAACATCCTGTAATGCCCTTGTATTCCGCTTTGTTTTTTATTATAATAGTGCTCGATGCAGGAGTTCACATTCCCGTGCAGCTTCCTGAACATAAAATAACAAAGGATATCAACATCATGAAAAAAATACTTGCTTTACTGCTGGCGCTCAGCCTCTGCCTGTCACTGGCTGCCTGCGCAAAAAACGAGCCTGCCCCGGAGACGCCTGATGTGGGCGAACCGGAAACGATCGTCAACCCCATGACCGAGGAAACGCCGGATTCCCTGCTGCAGACCGTCGGTATCGATCTCAGCTATATGCAGGAATACGAGGACGCCCGCTTTTTCCTCTATGCCGGCGAGCTGAACATTGCTGAGGTGCAGTTCAGCTTTGAGGGCAAGCCCTACCGCTATCGCGTGGCCACCCCTGCTGCTGTGACGGACATCTCCGGCCTGTACTATCAGACAGTGGAGACCAGCAGCGAGGAAGTGGGTTATAACCCGGCCGCCCTCCGCATGAGCGAGGAGATGGGCGATATCAGCTGGTATGACATCGTTCCCGGCGTGCAGTACGATCTGAGCTGCACGGAAAACCCTGTGGGAACGGAGCTTACTGCTCTGGCCAACAAGCTCTATGTCCCCGTGCAGGGCGAGGTGGACGGTCTGGCCGACGGCTTCCTGCAGGACGCTCTCCGGAATCTTACGGAAAGCTACTTCCCCGGCAGCTCCGGCAGCTCTCTGACCGGCGCCGCCTGCGCTGCCGCACTGGCTGACCTCTTTACGGAGGAGCATCCCAGCGCCGAGGCCGTGGAGCAGGAGGTTCTCCGCTTCGGCTCCGCCCTTTCTGCCGAAGATCAGGTGAAGTTCGCTGCCCAACTCATGGGCGTGAAGCGCTGCTTCGATTCTCTGGCTCAGAACGGCATCGGTATTCTGGAGGATGCCGGCGCTGTTGCGGCGCACTACCCCTGGGACAACGCCACGGTTTCCACGCTCTTCGCCGCCATGGCTCTCTCCGGCAGTGAGTATGCTTATGCGGAGCGTCTGGCAGACTACGCCGCCGCCATCCGGGACGGCAAGGATCGTGGGGAGCTCACGGAGGCCGGTCTGAACTTCATGGTCGGCGATCTGACTGCGGAGACCGTCGGTTACTGCTTTGAGGATCTGGACAACGACGGCATCAAGGAGCTGATCCTCGGTGCCATGGATGAAAATGATTATCTGAGAGGGCTGGTTCTGGAGCTGGACACCGTGAATGAGTTCGGCTTCCTGGAGCAGGTTTTCATGAGCGGCGAGCGCAACCGGCTCTACACCGTCAGCGGCAGCACCTTCAACCACGTCGGCTCCTCCGGTGCAGACGACAGCTTTGAAGCGGTTGAGGAATACAGCGCCGGACAGCTCACGGAAGTGGGCACCGGTCTGGGCGAAGTCACTCCCCGGACCCTGCAGCCGCTCTCCGCGATTGCCTGATAAGAATAAAAAAGGACTGCTTTCGCAGTCCTTTTTTATTCCGTAAAATTGACTTTAATCTGCACTCTCGCCCAGCTCGGAAGCCACCGCAGCGGCGATCACGAGTCCAGCGCCCACCCAGGCCAAAAGGCTCAGCTTTTCCTGCAATACCAGAGCAGAGAGCAGCAGGGCGACCACAGGATCCATATAGCTCAGCAGCGCAGCGCTTTGGGCAGAGACTCCGCCCAGCGAGCCGAAATAGAGGGTATATGCTACGCCCGTATGGAGAATGCCGGCCACCAGAAGCAGCAGGATTGCCTGACCGCTCAGCTCTGCGGCGGTGGGCAGGCCGGTTTTCAGCAGCACATAGGGCAGCAATACCAGCGCAGCCGCAAAAAGCTGCACAGCCGTCCGCTCCTCGGCCTCCATGCCCTCAATGCGCTTGTTCAGCAGGATAACGGAGGCATACATGGCGGCCGCCGCCAGCGCCAGACCGATCCCGCGCCAGGCTGCGCCGCCGTCGCTGCCGATGCCGGAGGAGAGCACCATGCCTCCAAAGGCCACCGCAGCGCAGATCCCCTTGCGCAGCGTGAGCTTCACCCGAAGCACCAGCGGCGAGGCGAGAATCACGAAAATAGGAGCCATATAGTAGCAGACCGTAGCCACGGAAACCGCTGTATAGTTGTAAGCCTCGAAAAGGCAGACCCAGTTGATGCCGATCAGCGCGCCGGAAAGAAAAAGCAGAAGGGCATTATTCTTCAGCACAGCCCAGTGGAAGCGTCTGCCCCGAAAGGTTCGCCAAAAGAGCAGAAAGGCCGTGCCAACCACACCGCGTACCAGAGCCACTACGGCGGATGCGCAGGGAATGGAACGGCGAAGAAGCCCGATGGTACCAAAAATGACCATGGCGGTTACGAGCTTGAGTCTGTCGTTTTTCATGCTGTTGCCTCCGGGTTCAGGATGCCATATTCTACACTATTCGCCGCGGGATTGCAAGTATTCGGCTTATTTCTTTCTCTGCCGGAGATTTCGCAGCAGCGTCATCAGATTAGCAAGCACGATGCAGCCCAGGGCATAAGGCAGAAGGTTGGTTTGCGTTTCAAAGAATATATTGGCCAGCAGCAAACCCAGACCGGTAAGGCAAAGCGCAGCCGCCGCAAGGCTCAGGAGATTTATCAGAGTTTCTTCTTTCATTTTGACCTCTTCCACACTACCAAATAAAAAAAGCAGACACCCGAATGGATGTCTGCTCAGTGTTGGCGTTGACCTATCTTCCCGGCTCGTCGCCAAGCAAGTATTGTCGGCACAGGTGAGCTTAACTTCCGTGTTCG
>JAGHSH010000052.1 GCA_018065965.1 Candidatus Apopatocola equi | reverse complement strand
GGAAGTCCCGGGTCTTTTCCGTGTCGTTCTTCGCATAGAGCTTGCCGGTACCGTAGCCGAAGCGGATCAGGGTCGCGATACGGTTGACAACAACGGGGAGGATCCAGCTGTTTTCCTCGATCTCGACCGCGCCCTCCGCATCGGCGAAGAATTTGCCGCACTCGCAGCTCCAGTAGGCCCTGCTGCCCTCGGTCTCCTCGGTGGGCTCGACGGGCTCATGAGCGGTCAGAGTGTGGACGTGCTCGGGCAGCCTGGGGAGGACCCAGCTGATCTCATCGATCTCGAGCCCGCCCTCCGCGTCGGCGAAGAATTTGCCGCACTCGCAGCTCCAGTAGGCGCTGCTGCCCTCGGCCTCCACGGTGGGCTCAACGGGCTCGTGGGCGGTCAGGCTGTGGACGTGTACGGGCTCGTCGGCAGCCACCGTAAGGCCCGCCACGGCGCTCTCGTCGAAGTCGTGGGTGATGTCGATGTCATGTCCGCTGAAGATCACGCTGCTCTTGTCCAGCGCGAGATCGCAGGGGCCTGCACCAATGACGGTGAAGTTCGCCGTGAACACCTTGCCGCCCTTGTTGCGCAGATCGGCAGAGGCCCAGGCGAGACGGCCGATCTCATCGTTGAGCACTGCGGCATTGGTCAGCGCTCTGGTGTCAAAGACCAGTTCTTCGTCTTCGTTCAGCTTTCTGGCAAAGCCGTCGAAGTGCAGGACTGCGGGATTCCACAGGATCTGCAGCTCTACGGCGTCCCAGGATGTAGCGGACTGCAGCACGCAGTCCACGGCGAAGGTGTCGCCGATCTTCGGCTCCACGGCGTTGGTGGTGAGACGGAAGGTCGCCTCCCTGCCGTCGGCCAAAGCGCTCACCGGCAGCATGCCGAAGATCATGACGATCGCCAGCAGCATGGCCAGTGTACGTTTGAAGTGTTGTTTCATATGCTTTCCTCTCATTTGATCAGAGTTCTTTTCGGAGTCTTCGCTCCGAGATACGGTCGCGAGTGTTCGCCTCTCCCCTTCTTTCCTTCTGCGGCCCGGGATCGCTCCCCTGTTCCGGTCATTCCGGAAAATTGGCTCCTGTAGGTCTTCTGACTGATGCGTTCCGGCTTCTTCGCCTGCGCGGTTCCCGGCCTTCTCGCCTCCCCGATGGGGGAGCACAATGACCTGCTTTCGCAATCGGCTCATCGGCCGACGGTTCCCGCTCCGCAATCACAGCTAAAGCCCGCAGGGTCTCGCACCCTGCAGCTCTGTCCGGGACTTGCACCCGATTCCCTTGTTCAGCCTGCTCATGGGTGGGCGCTGTTCGCTTCGCCCATGTGCCACATTCGCCGCGTATTTGCTGTGTGTTCTGTATTCAGTTTTGAGTATTCCAAAAAAGCAATGGCTGCTCTCTTAGACCATGGAAGCTCCCGAGACGGCACCGCCGCGCAGGACAAAAAGAAAAAGGACAGAGCACAGCTCTCCCCTTTTCGGGAAAGCTGCGTTCTGTCCTCGTACGGTCCATCAAGGATATGGTATCAGGAATCTCCGCTTCAGTAAGTCTTCTGACTCGCGCTACGGCGGATCTCTCCGCCCCGTGTGTACCTGTCTTCTCAGGCTGTTACGCCCAATGACGGACTTTCGTCCCCGGAGCCGCGCTCCATCGGCACACCCTCACGCATACAGCACCGGCCGTGCGTGGGATTCTCACCCACTTCCTCTTTCGCCAACGTCCTGGGTCTGTGACCCGTTGCAGACGGAGGCTACCTGCTTCTGCGATTCGCTGAACCCATTATTCAAAATTAATGCCATAAATCCAATAACTATATTATAACCTTACCTTATTGGATTGTTAAATATATTTTTCGCATAGCCATGTCCGCAAAGTCCCTTAAAAATCGCGTTCCGATCCGGCCGTCCCTGCGCGCGTCATGCATTTTGCGCATTATTTCACCCCCGAAAGGGAGTTTTTTTGGTCATTCCGACCGCAGGAGGAGGGAGAGAAAAAACACCCGACTTCTTTCGAAGTCGGGTGTTTGGTGGAGATTAGCGGGATCGAACCGCTGACCTCTTGAATGCCATTCAAGCGCTCTCCCAGCTGAGCTAAACCCCCAGATTCACTTTGCGCTCCGCACTCGCGGCTCGCAAGGGGTATATTAACAGATGGGTATACAAATGTCAAGCACTTTTTTCGCTTTTTTTCATTTTTTCAGGAGGTTCGACAGCGCTGCAAACTGCTCCAGCGTCAGCCGCTCGCCGCGGATATCGGCGCGGAGCTCCAGTGCGCTCAGAGCCTCCGTGATCACGCCCTTATCCAGCCCCAGACCGGCGGAGAGCGCATTGGGCAGCGCCTTGCGCCGCTGGTTGAAGGCCGCACGGACAACACGGAAGAACCATGCCTCGTCCTCCACATAGGCCGCGCTCCCGCTTCTCCGGCGGAGCCGGATCACGCTGCTGGTGACCTTGGGCTGGGGCAGGAAGCAGTCGGGGCTCACGTCAAAGAGCTTCTCGGCGGTGGCATACCAGTTCACCAGCAGGGTGAAAGCGCCGTACTCGGCAGTGCCGGCTTTGGCGCAGATGCGCTCGGCCACCTCCTTCTGGATCATGACGGTCACGGTCTCGAAGCAGCGGGATTCCAGAAAAGCCGTGATGAGCGGTGTGGTCACGTTATAGGGCAGGTTGGCGCAGAGCTTCCAGCTCCGCTCCGTGCCGAAATACTCCCGGCACAGGGCAGGCAGGTCCTGCCGGAGGGCATCGCCGTAGATCACATGGCAGTTGGGTCTGTCCATGAGCGTGACGCGGAGGATGGGCCGGAGCGTCTCGTCCAGCTCGATGCTCAGCACCTCGCCGGCACGCTCGGAAAGCTCCCGGGTCAGCACGCCCACGCCGGGGCCGATCTCCAGCACGCCGTCGTTCTCCCCCAGCTCCGCCGCCTCGGCGATCCGCTCGGGTACCCAGGACGCCACAAGGAAATTCTGACCCAGCGATTTGGAAAAATGCACGCCGTTGGCGGCCATGAGCGCTTTGATCTCATTGGGGTCGGTCAGATTCATACCAGCACCTTCTCAAAAGCGATGCGCAGAGACCCGGCCTCCGCCGTGCGGAGGATGGGGATGATGCCGCAGCGCCGGTAACCGCAGTCATAGGCCAGCTGCTGCATGGCGCCGTTGCCCTTGTGGGTGTCCACCTTTACGCTCTCGCAGCCCCAGCCGTAGGCCAGATCCTCGGCCAGTGCCATCATCTCCCGGCTCAGGCTGCTGCCCCGCCATTTGGGAGCGGCCATGATGCGGTGGACGGAGGCATAGTTTTCCCCCTCCGTCAGCCATGCGCCGTCAAAAATTTCCCGGTAGTTCTCCTCGGGCGTGTGGAGAATGGCCACGTAGCCGGCGATCTCCTCATGCTCGGTAAAGACCCAGCCGCAGCCCACGGCAATGTCGGAGCGGAAGCTCTCCTCGTTGGGATAGCCCTGCTGCCACTGGTCCAGGGCGTGGGAGCGCAGATATTCCTTGGCGGCGCTGCAGATCTCGCTGATGGCCGGGATGTCCGCCTCCGTGGCGCGGCGGTAATCAAAAACAGGCTTGGGATGCCGCTCGTTTTCGATCTCCTCCGCCAGCTTCGCGTCCTCACCCTCGGGCTTGTATTTCGCCCACAGGTCGGGGCGCTTGTCCATGGTTCGCTCCAGCATCTTGCGTCTGCGCCAGAGGTCGATCTCCCGCTGTTTGCCGCTGCGGAGAAGCTCCGGCACGGCGCGGCCCTCCCAGACCTCCGGGCGGGTGTACTGGGGGTACTCCAGCAGTCCCTCCCAGTGGCTCT
>JAGHSH010000079.1 GCA_018065965.1 Candidatus Apopatocola equi | reverse complement strand
GATCTAAACTGTTCCTGCTGTTTTTTATTTTTCACACATTCATTTTACAGCAAAAAGGAAGCACTGAAAACCTTTTCTTAGGTCTCAGTGCTTCTTTTTTTAGCGCTTTTTTGCAACGCACCCTTTTTGTGCTATCAAAGCAGGGGCGTTCCGTCGGGCCGGAAGAGGGGCAGAGGGGCGAGAACGATGATGTCCTTCCGTGCGGCGGCGTCGCCCTCGGCCAGAACGGCCATCCGGGCCTCCACCAGTCCGCCGGCTTCGTTGACCAGCGCTTCCACAGCCCGGAGGCTCTCGCCGGTGGAGATCACGTCGTCAACGATGCCGATGTGCTTGCCCTTCATGGCCTCGCCTTCGGCGGTATCCAGGATCAGAGTCTGCGCGCCGGCGGTGGTGATGGACTGGACGGTGACCTCCAGCACGCCGGTCATGTAGGCCTTGGCCTTCTTGCGGGCGATGATGTAGGGAATGCCGCTCTGACGGCTCATCTCATAGACCAGAGGAATGGCCTTGGCCTCGGGGGCGATCAGATAATCCACCGGGGGCATCTTCTCCAGCAGCTTCTTGGCGGCGTGGACAGTCAGCTCCACATCGCCGAAGATGACGAAGGCGCCGATCGACAGGTTCTCGTTCAGGGGGCAGATGGGCAGGTCGCGCTTGAGACCCGCAATGTCAATGTTGTAAGTCTGCATGATTCGCATCTCCTATATGTAAAAGTATAAGGTCGCTCAGATTTCCAGTCCGCTGAGAAGGCGGCGCGCCATGTCCAGGGCGTTGTTCACGGCCACGGTGCGGGCCCGATCACGGCCCGTATCGCCCACATTCAGACGGCGGACGCAGCTCGTGGTGATGCCGTCGGCGCTCTTCCATGCCAGTCCCACATAAGTCAGCCCCACGTTCTCGCCGCCGGGGCCGGCCCAGCCGGTGATACCCACGCCCAGATCGCTCTTGAGGACTTTGCGCACCCGCCGGGCCATTTTGTCGGCCACGGCGGCGGAGACTACGCCGTGCTCATCGATGAAGCTCTGCTTCATGCCCAGCAGGCGGCACTTGGCCTCCTCGGTGTAGACGGTCACGCTGCCCTTGAAGCAGTCGGAGGCGCCGGGGATGTCCGTCAGACGCTTGGCCAGCAGGCCGCCGGTGCAGCTCTCGGCTGCAGAAACGGTCATGCTCCGCTGCCGCAGCAGCCCCAGCACGGTGTCCTCCAGCGTGGCGTCATTGCCGCCGTAGATATAATCGCCCAGCCGCTCCCGGATCTCCCGGATCACGGGGGTCAGCATCAGCTCGCACTCTTCCTCGACTTCGGCGCGGGCGGTCAGGCGCACCATGCACTCACCCGTGCGGGTATAGGGCGCGATCACGGGGTTGCGGATGCCCTCCATCAGATCGGAGAGCCGCTCGGCCATGGCGCTCTCGCCGATACCCATCATGTGCAGCTCCCGCACGCGGATGCAGACCCCGGCCTTTTCCCGGAGCAGGGGCATGGCCTTCACGCGGAAGAGCGGCAGACATTCCCGGGGCGGCCCGGGCAGCATGACCACCGTTACGCCCCCGCTCTCGAAGAGACAGCCGGGGGCTGTGCCCCACTCGTTGTGGAGCACCGTGCAGCCCCGGGGCAGGTCGGCCTGCTTCAGGTTGTTCTCGGCAAAGCTGCAGGTATTGCTGCGCTCGAAATAGGCGCGGATGTGCTGTTCTTCGTTGGCATCCCGCTCCAGCGGGAGAGCAAAGACTGCCGCAAGCGTTTCCTTGGTCAGATCGTCATAGGTGGGGCCCAAGCCGCCGGTGGTCACCAGCAGGGAGACACGCTCGCGGGCGCTCTCCACCGCCTGCCGCAGTGCCTCGGGATCGTCGCCCACCACCGTGTGGCGGCAGACCGTATAGCCAAGTTCCGTGATGAGCTTGGAGAGCTCCGGGGCATCGGTGTTCACCGTATGACCCTGCAGCAGCTCATCGCCCACAGACAGAATTTCCGCGTTCATATTCATTCCTCATTCTTCATTGTTCAGTAGCCCAGCTTGATGAACTCGATGCCCGAAAGAGCCTCCTCCACCAGCGGTTCGATATCCAGTACGGCCTCGGCCGCCTCCACCTCCTCCAAAGTGGGACGGGTGCGGGGATGGCGGGGCGTGAAGACCGTGCAGCAGTCCTCATAAGGCAGGGTGGAGGTGGCAAAGGTGCCGATTTTCCGGGCAAAGCGGACGATCTCCTCTTTGTCAAAGCCGATGAGCGGCCGCAGCACCACATTTTTGCACACGGCTTCGGTGGTGTTCATGGCCTCCATGGTCTGGCTGGCCACCTGACCCAGATTTTCGCCGGTGACGATGGCCTTGCAGCCGGTGTCCTCGGCAATGCGCTGGGCAATGCACATCATGAAGCGGCGCATGACCAGCGTGAAGTATTCCTCGCTGACCTTGTCCCGGATCTCCTCCTGAATGTGGGTGAAGGGAACCACCTGCAGGGTCATGCGGCCGCAGTATTTCGTGAGCTGATCGGCCAGATCCACCACCTTCTGCTTGGCCAGCTCGGAGGTGTAGGGGAAGGAGAAAAAGTGGATAGGCACGATGCGCACGCCGCGCTTGGCGATCATATAGGTGCTCACGGGGGAATCGATGCCGCCGGAGAGCAGCGACACGGCGCTGCCGTTGGAGCCCACGGGCATACCGCCCGCACCGGGCAGAGCGGCGGAGTGGACATAGGCGGCGAAATCGCGGATCTCCACCTGCACGGTGAGCTCGGGATCGTGGACGTCCACTGCCGTGCCGGGGTAAGCCTCGGAGAGCTCGCCGCCCACATACTGGGAGACCTGAATGCTGCTCATGGGGAAGCTCTTGTCGGCCCGGCGGGTCTCGACCTTGAAGCTTTTGGCGCTCAGCATGGCCTCGCGCATATACTCGATGGCCTTCCTGGCGATCTCGGCTACGTCCTTTTCGCAGGCGGCTGCCCGCACCACGCTGACAGCGCCGAAAACCTGCTGCATGGCCTCTACCACGGCGTCCATGTCCGTGTCCTCGCTCTGGGGCTCCACATAGACGGTGGACTGGGCGCAGTATACATGGAAGCTGCCCATGCCCTTGAGACGGCGGCGAACGTTGGAGATGAGCTTCTGCTCAAAATATTTTTTGTTCAAGCCCTTGAGCACGATCTCGCCCAGCTTGAGAAGAATGATGTCCTGCATGAAATGCGTTCCTCTTTCTCTGATGAAATTCGTATGGAGTCAGTATAGCACAGCGCGCAGCGAAATGGAATACCCGTTCTTTTCATAATTGGGGACGGTTCTTTTTTATGACTTTTCATAATTTAGAACCGTCCCCGATTATGAGTCAACGGAGAAGTCCGTAGAGCGTGCCGGTCGGGATGTGTGCGGCGCGGCTGATCTCTCGGACAGAGTAGCCCTGTGCCCGGAGCTGACGGAGCAGCTCCCTTCGCATCGGCGCGGAGAGCTCCTCCAGCCGCCGCTGCCCCAGCAGCGCCGCGAGGGCGCTTTCCGGCTCCGGCCTGTCCGGGCCCTTCTCCTCTACGTCCAGATGCGGCTCCTCGTCCGCCTGCTGCATGAACGCCTCAAAGGCGTCCCGACCGCCGAACCAGTCCAGCATGGGTGCGGTGTCGGCATAGACGGCGCGCCCGGTGTACTCCCGGTAGCTGCTCCAACGATACGCCTCCATGGGCGAGATCCCGGCCTTCTCGGGATTTTTGTGGATATAGCGCATGACCGCCGCCAGATAGGCTTCATTCTCCACGTTCTCGCTGCGGAAGCGATCCTGAAAGAGATGCCCCACGCGGTCATACCTGCGGTTGAAGTAGGGCACATAGCTGCAGCTGAGCTTCTTCATCAGCAGCTCCGGGGATGCGTCCCCGAAGCCCAGCAGCAGATGCACATGATTGCCCATCAGACACCAGGCATACAGCTCCACGCCCAGCTCCTCCCGGAAGCGCTGCAGGGCAGCGAGAAAGCGCAGGCGATCCGCATCGTCCCCGAATATACGCTGACGGTTCACGCCCCGGAGCATGATGTGGTAAACGCCGGTGCTGCTCTTGGTTCTTGCCGCTCTTGGCATGAGTAGTTCCCTCCGATTTCGTAATCGGGGACGGTTCTTTTTTATGAGTTCTCATAATTGAGAACCGTCCCCGTTTATGAGTTTATGCGCGTTCGCTGCCGAAGAACATATCGTATGTCCGGTACTGGATGGCCTCGGCCAGATGCACGGGGCTGATCTCCTCCTCCCCGGCCAGATCCGCAATGGTGCGGGCAACCCGGAGAATGCGGTCATAGCTCCGGGCGGTGAGACCCATGGCGCTGTAGGCGTCCTCCATGAGCTTCTCGCCCTCGGCGGTCAGAGTACAGTATTTTTCCATATCGCGCACGCTCATGCGGGCGTTGCAGGCACTCTCACCCATGCGCTGCCGCTGGATGCTGCGGGCGGCGTCCACCCGGGCCTTGATCGTGCGGCTGCTCTCGCTTTCGTTTTTGGCGCGGAGCTCCTCATATTCCAGCGCGGGCACCTCCACGATGATGTCGATGCGATCCAGCAGCGGGCCGCTGATGCGGCTGTGATAGGCCTTCACGCTTTTTTCTGTGCAGGTGCAGCGGTTGCCCTGGCCGTACCAGCCGCATTTGCAGGGATTCATGGCGCACAGCAGCATGAACCCCGCCGGGTACACCGCAGTGCCTGCGGCCCGGGACACTGTGACCTCCCGATCCTCCAGAGGCTGCCGGAGCACCTCCAGCACGTCCCGTCGGAACTCGGGCAGCTCATCGAGAAACAGCACGCCGTTGTGAGCCAGACTCACCTCTCCCGGCTGCAGCAGCGCCCCGCCCGCCATGGCGGCGGCACTGAGGGTATGATGGGG
>JAGHSH010000038.1 GCA_018065965.1 Candidatus Apopatocola equi | reverse complement strand
CATACCGCTGAGCTCCAGAATAATGTTCTTTACCGGTGTGTGATAGGTCACGCCGTCAGACTGTCGGGCGCCCATGAGTACCTCCAGCAGGTATTCGTTGGCGGCGGGGTGGATGTTTACCTGCTTCGGGCCCACGCGGACAGACTCCACCATCAGGTAGTTGCCCCGGTAGTCTCCGTTCAGATACACGTCCACAAAGCAGGAATCGGAGGTGTAGGGGATCTCCAGCGCCTGCGCCAGCTCCAATGCCAGCCGGTTCCGCAGCAGGCTCTTGTCAAAGGCGTTGGCCAGCAGGATGAAGCGGCGGGACTCATCCATACCGAAGAGGCTCTGACTGCGGGAGAGCTTGATCTTATAGGGCCGCTTGGGCTTGGAGATGGTGCTGTTGCCGTGGGAGCGCCACTGTGCGCCGTCATCCTCCAGCACCGTGCGGCCGTAAATATCCTCCATGCGGATCGTAACCGGCTCATACTCCCAAACGCAGCTGATGCTGCCGTCCTCAATATAGACCCGGGGAAGGTCATAGCGCGGCTCGGCGCTCTCTTCGGCGCTCTCTGCCGCCGGAGCAGGCTCCTCCGTCGGCAGGGCTGGGGAGAGAGGAGCGGCCAGAAGCGTTTGGAAAGCCAGCAGCAGGGGAAGAAAAAATGACATGGTCTTGATGCTCCTGATGATTCTGAATTCCGCTCATTATACTCCTCTGCGGCACGTCTTGTCAAATTCACGGAAAATCCATTGAAATGCGGGAAGAACTGTGCTATACTAATCCATAACTTTTTCCGGACGGAGAACGATCGGGAATAATCCTCAGAAGGATTTACGGAGGAAACGATATGAAACGCAGCTTCGCACTGCTTCTGTGCATTTGTTTATTGCTCATGCTCTGCTCCTGCGGCGACAAGCCCGCCCAGAGCAGCGAGGAAACACCCGCCCCTGTATCGGACGGCGTGATCACGCTCTCGGACGGAGCTGTCAGCTCTGCCGACCCCCGCGTGAGCATCAGCGGCAAGGTCGCCACACTTACAGCCGGCGGCGAGTACATCGTCAGCGGTGAGCTGGACGGCGGTCAGATCGTGGTCGATGCTGCCGAGGACGGCGCCCGTATCCTGCTGCACCTGAGCGGCGTGACCATGACCAATGAGGAGGCCCCCTGCATCTTTGTCCAGCAGTGCGACAAGCTCAAGCTCATCCTGGACGAGGGCAGCGAAAACAGCCTGTGCTCCGGCGTGGAGGGCGTCAGCTATGAGGAGCCCAGCGGCGCCGTGATCTACTCGGAAGACGACCTGGACGTTGAGGGCAGCGGTAAGCTTACCGTCAACGGCTTCATCAATAACGGCATTACCTGTAAGGACGATCTGGCCATTCAGGGCGGCGAGCTCACCATCACGGCGGCCAACAACGGCCTCCGGGGCAGCGGGAGCGTGGAGATCGAGGCCGGCAAGCTCACCATCGTGGCCGGGGGCGACGGCGTCAAGTCCACCTCCGCCAAGAAGGAGGGCAAGGGCTATATCTCCGTCTCCGGCGGTGAGATCAGCGTGGAGGCCGGCGGCGACGGTATTGCCGCCGAGACCCAGCTGCTCATCTCCGGCGGTACGGTTTCCGTGACCACCACCGGCGAGCCCGAGCTTGGCTCCTGCAAGGGACTCAAGGGCAGCACCGGCGTGCAGATCAGCGGCGGTACTTTCACGCCGGACACCACCGATCACTGCATCCGCTCCGACGGCGATGCAGAGATCAGCGGCGGCAGCTTCAGCCTGAAGTCCTCCAT
>JAGHSH010000039.1 GCA_018065965.1 Candidatus Apopatocola equi | reverse complement strand
ACCAGCCCCACGCAGCCGCACTCTCTGAAGAGTGCGCCGAAATCGGGGTTTGCGAGCATATGGCAGCGGCTGCGCACGGGCAGCAGCCCCCGAAGGGTGAGCAGATATTCCCCGTCCTCGCCCCAGCTCTCGATGGAGGAAGCGTATCTTCCCTCCCGCAGCGGCGCAAGGACTTCGGGGATCCGGAAGGGCTCTGCCTCCACGGTTTTCGTCTCAGGGCTGATTTTGCCGCCCTCGTCCAGCGCAACGGCGGCATTGTTCAGGATCACCGGTGCGGCCTCCCCATCGCAGAAGTGGCAGCCGCCCTTCTGCCCGATGCGCCCCTCCTGCCCCAGTCGGCGCAGCAGCTCCTCCAGAGCCAGCCGCGGAGCGGGCCGGTAGGCGCCGCCGCCCTCGGTGAGAAAGACCAGATCATAGCGCAGGGCGCAGCAGGAGAGCAGGGCATGATGCTTCACCGCCATGGCGGCGGCACGGAGCGAGCCCTCATGGAGCGGCATGACCGCAATGGGCAGATCGCCGGAGATGCCCCAGGGCCACAGGGCGCTCTGCCGGCTGTCGGCCTTCAGCCCCTCCGCCTCCTGACAGAGATGGGGGAAGAGCAGCCGGGGCAGCAGGGTCAGCGCGGCGCGGACGTCGGTGCCGTCCATGCCCAGAAGTCTGGCGGCGGAGTCGGCCATGTCCGCGCAGTCCCGGGTTCTGAGGGTGTGGGCGGCCTCCCGGAGGGTCCGGGCCCGCTCCCTGCCTACGGCGATGGACAGCGAGGCCTCCGCACAGCCGCCCTGTACTCGCAGCTCCTGCCGGAGCGTGCAGAAGGGCGCGGACTGCCAGAGCATTGCCGGGGCAAAAACGCCGTTCCGGCTTCGTTTGGGGAAAACGAAACGGTCAGCGCAGAGCTTTGCCTCCGGCTGCGTGCTGCAGGCAAGATAGAGCTCCCCGCGTCCGTTCCGGGGCAGCCGGGTAATGAGAAAGCCGTCTTTGTCATTTTCCGCCCGGAGACCCAGACGGGAAAAGGAGCGCTCGGCCCTCAGCTCCTCCGCCGTGCAGAGGGCAGGCTCAAAGCCCCAGTACACCGCAGCGGAGCAGTGCTCCGGGATGCCCCGGAGCGTGAGCAGCCTCCGTTCGGCGCTGTCGCTTTCGCTGACGGACAGGCGCAGACTCCAGTGCAGTCCGCCCCTCTCCCCCTCCCAGACGGCCTCCTTACCGCTGAACTCCCAGCGGAAGCGGCCCACGCTCTCGCTGCAGGGCAGCAGGGAAAAGCGCTCTCCGTCCAGCTCCAGAAAGCATTCTACGCCCCGGCAGTCGGCCTTTTCCGTTTCGGGGGAGCGATAGGGCAGCAGTCCGTCCCAGCGGGCCATGCTGAGAGCGGACTCGGTCACGAAGAGGGAGTAGCTGCCGTTGCTCAGAGGCTGCACCGCACCGCCTTCCGTATAGCAGCCCTTGCCGCTGCGCGCGGAGAGGGTATCCCGCTCGGAGAGCGGACGCACGGGCAGAAGGAACTTCTTCCGGTG
Organism: Candidatus Apopatocola equi; assembly: GCA_018065965.1. Taxonomy (GTDB): domain Bacteria; phylum Bacillota; class Clostridia; order Oscillospirales; family Oscillospiraceae; genus Apopatocola; species Apopatocola equi. The sequence goes on along the minus strand of JAGHSH010000039.1, from coordinate 76 downwards.
CAGCAGCGGCCCCCCAAGGGGTACGCGCTCCTGCAGCAGCGTGCGGTAGGCGCTCATGGCGCCCTCCCGCATAAAG
>JAGHSH010000200.1 GCA_018065965.1 Candidatus Apopatocola equi | reverse complement strand
AACAAAATTTCTGAATTTAATGCAAGAACCAGTTGACCATTGCGTTCAAATGATCTAAACTGTTCCTGCTGTTCTATATTCTTCACACCTTTATTTTACAGCAAAAGAGAAGCACTGAAAACCTTTTATTAGTTCTAAGTGCTTCTTTTTTCAGCGCTTTTTTGCAACGCGCCCGTGTGTCAATTCTTCACGGTCTCGCGGCCAAGGGCGATGACCTTCAGATCGGCGTCGATCAGCTGCGCCTTGGAGGCGGGGATGAGCTTTTCCAGCGCCGGACGGACGCTTTCGCTCTTCAGACAGCCGGTCTCTTCCAGAATCGCACCCAGCAGGATCATGTTGGCCAGCGTGGGCACGCCGTTCTCATTGGCCAGCGCCGTGGCGGGAATGGCGCGGTAGTTTACATCCTCCCGGCCTGCGTTGGCGGGGATGAGGGTGCTGTCATAGAAGATCCAGCCGCCCGGTTCCACCTGCATCTCGTACTTTTCCAGCGAGGGGGCGTTCATGGCCATGAGGATCGTGGGGCGGTCTACCAGCGGGTTGCCCACGGGCTCGTCAGAGAGGATGACCATGCAGTTGGCCGTGCCGCCGCGCATTTCAGGGCCGTAGGAGGGGAGCCAGCTGAGCTCGCGGCCCTCGACCAGCCCGCCATAGGCCAGCAGCTTACCGGTGAAGAGCAGACCCTGACCGCCGAAGCCGGCGATAACGATAGAATGATCAGCCATCTCAGACCTCCTTATCCCGGTAGACTCCCAGCGGGTAGTAGGGAATCATCTTATCCTGCACCCAGTCCAGCGCCTGCTGAGGCTCCATGCCCCAGTTGGTGGGACAGGCGGAAACGACCTCTACCAGAGAGAAGCCCTTCCCCTCCACCTGATTGCGGAAGGCCTTTTCAATGGCCTTTTTGGCGCGGTTCACATTCTTCACGTTGTTCACGGCCACCCGCTCCAGATAGGCGGGAGCCTCCAGCGTGGCAAGCAGCTCGCAGATCTTGATGGGGTAGCCCTGCGTGGCCACATCGCGGCCGTAGGGGGAGGTCTGGGTGACCTGACCGGGCAGGGAGGTGGGAGCCATCTGTCCGCCGGTCATGCCGTAGATGGCATTGTTGACAAAGATCACGGTGATGTTCTCACCGCGGGCCGCGGTGCTGACGGTCTCGCACAGACCGATGGACGCCAGATCACCGTCACCCTGATAGCTGAAAACGATGCTCTCGGGCATGGCACGCTTCACGCCGGTGGCCACGGCGGGGGCGCGGCCGTGAGCGGCCTCGATCATATCGCAGGCAAAATAGTCATAGGCCATGACCGCGCAGCCCACGGGCGCAATGCCGATGGTGCGGCCCTCAATGCCCAGATTGTCGATGGCCTGCGCCACCAGACGGTGGATGATGCCGTGGGTGCAGCCGGGGCAATAGTGCAGAGGCACATCCGTCAGTGCCTTGGGTTTCTCAAAAACGATCATTTCTGCTCTCCTCCCTTGGCGGCAGCGCGAAGCTGCTCCAGAACTTCCTCGGATGTGGGGATCATGCCGCCCACGCGTCTGCACAGGGATACGGGCTTCCGGCAGCGGATCGCCAGCTCCACATCCTCCTTCATCTGCCCCATGTTCATCTCCACGCAGACAAAGCTGTTTACCTTGTCAGCGGCGGCAGCCAGTGCCTTTTCGGGGAAGGGCCAGAGGGTGATGGGACGGATCATGCCCACCTTGATGCCCTCGGCGCGGGCCATGACGATGGCGTTGCGGGCGATACGGGCGGTGATGCCGTGGGCCACCACGCAGATCTCCGCATCCTCCATCTGATACTCCTCCCAGGCGGTCTCGTTTTCCTTCACCTTTTCGTAGCGCTCATAGCGCTCGAAGTTGTACTTCTCAAGAACCTCGGGCTGGAGATAGAGAGAGGAGATCACGTGGTGCTTTCTCTTCCCCTCGGTGCCGACGGCGGCCCAGTCGGAGGCGTCGACCTCTATGGGCTTTCCCTCGGGGAGGACAACGGGCTCCATCATCTGGCCCATGGTGCCGTCGGCAAGGATCATGGCGGGCATGCGGTACCTGTGTGCCAGCTCAAAGGCCTTCACGGTCAGATCGGCCATCTCCTGCACGCTGGCGGGAGAGAGCACGACCACATGGAAATCACCGTGACCGGGGCCGCGGGTGGCAAGGAAATAATCGGACTGGGAGGGCTGGATGCCGCCCAGACCGGGGCCGCCGCGCGGTACGTTGACGATGACGGCGGGCAGGTCGGCGCCGGCCAGATAGGAGATGCCCTCACACTTCAGAGCAATGCCGGGGCTGGAGGAGGAGGTCATGGCGCTTTTGCCCGTGGAGGCCACGCCGTAGACCATGTTGATGGCGGCGATCTCGCTTTCGGCCTGCAGGAACACGCCGCCGATCTTGGGCATCCGCTTGGCCATATAGGCGGCGACCTCAGTCTGCGGGGTAATGGGGTAGCCGAAGTAATGGCGGCAGCCGCAGCGGATGGCGGCCTCGGCCATAGCTTCGTTTCCCTTCATCAGTACTTTCTCGGACATCTTTCTTTCCTCCTCACTTTTCCACCGTGATCACGCAGTCCGGACACATGGTCGCGCAGCTGGCGCAGCCGGTGCAGTCCTCCGGCTTCGTGAGCTCGACCGGCGTATGACCCTTTTTGTTCAGCCGCTGAACAGACAGGCTGAGCAGTCCCTTGGGGCAGGCATGCACGCAAAGACCGCAGCCCTTGCATTCCTCTTCCTGAAATGTCAGTTTTGCCATGGCTTGTCTCCTTCCATCAGTTGATAATACAGACGCTGCAGACGCAGGGGGAACACAGGTTCGTCCATTCCCTCCAGTGATCGGCAGATCGATACCCCGGCACAGTGCATTTTGATGGGCAGACCCGTGCGCGCCGAGAGCGCCCGGGCCGTCTCCGCACCGGTCAGAACGGTTTCCGCATCGGTGTGGGGCCCCAGATTGCTGTTGTGTACCAGCGCGGTGAAGGGCAGGGAGCAGGCTTCTTCGATCTCTCCCATGACCTCCAGCGCCTCTTCGACCGTCCTCGTCAGCGGACGGCAGGTATTGAGGACAAAGAGCATTTCATAGTCGCCCTCCTCCCGGATGCTGCGGCTGTAGCGTCCCAACGCCAGGGCGCCCCGCTCATCGCCGCCCACATCCAGTACGGCGCTGCACGCCGGATCGGAGAGCAGCGCATAGGTTTCCGCCGGCATAGCGGGCGCGTCCAGATTGCTTCCGGCAAAGGGAGAGACGATCAGGCCGATACCCTGGGAGAGCAGACGCTCCCGGCTGTCCTGTGTGCGGAAATAGGGGTTCACGATATCCAGATCCGCCACCGTCACCTGCCGACCCGAGGCGCGGAGCCATTCGGCGTAATTGATGGCGATGTTGGTCTTGCCGCTGCCGTAATGGCCGGCAAAAAGGGTCACTCGTTTCGCTTCCAAGGGCAGCTCACTTCCTTTATCAGAGCTTGTTGCGGATCACCTTGCCGCTGATGGTCTTGGCCAGCTCATCCCGGAATACCACCAGACGGGGGTATTTGTAGGGAGCGGTATGCTCCCGGACATAGGTCTGGATCTCTTTTTTGAGAGCCTCACTGGGCTCAACGCCCTCCTTGAGGACGATGCTGGCCTTCACGATCTGGCCGCGGATCTCATCGGGGGCGGCGGAAACGCCGCACTCGAGCACATAGGGAAGCTCCATGATCACGTTTTCGATCTCGAAGGGCCCGATGCGGTAGCCGGAGGACTTGATCACGTCGTCCGAGCGGCCCACATACCAGAAGAAGCCGTCCTCATCCCGCCAGGCAAGATCCCCGGTGTGGTAGAGTCCGTCGTGCCAGGCTTGCCGGGTGAGCTCCTCGTTGCGGTAGTAGCCCAGGAACAGTCCGGGGGGCACGCCCCGGTCGGTGTGAACTACGATCTCGCCGGTCTCGCCCACGGGGACGCTGTTGCCGTCGGCGTCCGTCAGATCCACGCCGTAGCCGGACACGGGCTTGCCCATGGAGCCGGGCTTGATCTCGTCACCGGCCAGACTGGCGATGGCCAGCGTCATCTCGGTCTGTCCGAAGCCCTCGGAAATGCGGTGGCCGGTGAGCCGATAGAAGGTGTCGGCCTCCTCGGGATGCATGGCTTCTCCGGCGGCGGTGCAGTGCTGCAGAGAGCTCAGGTCATACTGGCTGAAATCCTGCTGCATGAGCATACGGTACATGGTGGGCGGCGCACAGAAGGTCGTGATGTGGTATTTTGCGAACATGGGCAGGATCTTCTTCGCGTCAAAGCGGTCAAAGTCATAAACGAACACGGCGCACTCGCACATCCACTGGCCGTAGAGCTTGCCCCACAGAGCCTTGCCCCAGCCGGTCTCGCTGATGGTGAAGTGCAGCCCGCCGGGGGCGGCGGTGTGCCAGTATTTGGCGGTCACGTAGTGACCCAGCGCATAGCGGGAGGAGTGGAGAGCGATCTTGGGATAGCCCGTGGTGCCGGAGGTAAAGAACATGAGCATGGGGTCATCGCCGCAGGGGCTGTCGTCCCTCCGGGTGAAGCGGCGGGAGAAGAGGCTGTATTCCTCATCAAAGCTGTGCCAGCCGGGACGCTGACCCCGCACGAGGATCTTGGTCAGGCTCAGCCCTGCGCCCTCCTCGCCCAGCTCCACCTGATGGGCGGCATCCCCGTCGGCCGTGCAGAGAACGGCGGTAACCCCGGCAGAAGTAAAGCGGTAGGCAAAATCATGTGCCAGCAGCTGATTGGTGGCGGGAATGGCGATGGCGCCGATCTTGTGCAGACCCAAAATGGCAAACCAGAACTGATAGTGCCGCTTGAGCACCAGCATCACCCGGTCTCCCCGCTTGATGCCGAGGGAGGTGAAGTAGTTGGCGGCCTGGGAGGAGGCGTCCTTCATGTCCCGGAAGGTGAAGCGGCGCTCCTTCATGTCATTGCCGATATGGATCATGGCGGTCTCCTCGCCCTTTTCACGGCCGAGGGTGTCCACCACATCAAAGGCAAAGTTGAATTTCTCCCCGTTCTCAAAGGCAACGCCCTGCAGAGCGCCGTCCTCGTCCTCCTCGCCCCGGACAAAGTCCTCGCAGAGGAGCTTCCGGGTACCGGCACTCTGGCGGGGCAGCACCTCCAGCGGCTTCTCCTCGCCGCTGCCGTCCATGATCATGGCCAGGAACACACAGTCCTCGCCGTCAACGGCGATCATGCCGTGGGGGGTGGAGGAGCGGTAGAAGATGGAGTCGCCCTCCCGGAGAACCTCCGTGTGGTCGCCGACCTGCACCTTCAGACTGCCCCTGAGAACCAGGTCAAATTCCTGACCGCCGTGGGTCACGGTGTGGATGGGCGCGTCCTGCTGTTCGGCGGAGTACTGGTAGGTGACGTAGTAGGGAGTGGCCAGCTTGGAACGGAAAAGCGCCGCCATGTTCTGAATGGTGATGCCGTCCTCCTGCGCAGTCACCAGACCCTTACCCTTACGGGTCACGGTGTAGCTGGAGAGCTTGGCGCTGCGGCCCTCCAGAAGCTCGGTCAGCTCCACGCCGAAGGTCAGGGCGCACTTGTGGAGAAAGGTGAAGGGGAAATCCTGCTTGCCCTGCTCATAGGACAGATACTCCTCCACCGAGACCTCGGTAGCTTCGGCCATCTGAACCGGCGAGTAGCCGATGATCTGCCGCAGCTCCCGGATACGGAGCGCTACTTCCCAAAGTTCCGTTGCTGTCGTGTTTTTCATTTGTTTACCTCCCGAAAAACAAAAAAGCCCGTCTCAAGAAGATTTCATGAGACGGGCTAAAACACTATTTAAGCACCCGCGGTACCACTCAAATTGCAGCGAAGAACGCTGCCGCTTCAGGATCCAACAACCCCTATCCCTTAACGCGGGCAAACGGGAAACTCCTACCACCCCCGAAGGAGGCTTCAGCTTTCCGGCTCGGAAGGGATGGGCACCGTGGAGCGATCCTCTGTCGGTTTGCACCAAACACCGACTCTCTGCAAGGGGAGAACTCCGGCCGTCTTCGTCACAGCCTTTATTCATTCACTTGCGTTTATGGTAACAGAGCGGGTCATTTTTGTCAATCCGACAAATGAGCACGAATTCTCAGGAAAATCAGAAAAACGCTTATGCAGTTTTCACGAAGGGCAAATGGAAGAACCAAGAAAGAACAAAGCGGGAAAAAACGTTTTACTTCACGGGGTAGACCCAGCCGTGGGTATCCTCCACGGTGCCCCACTGAATGCCGGTGAGGGTATCGTAGAGCTGCTGGGTGAGGGTGCCGATGGAGCCGTCGCCGATGGTAAAGGTCTCGCCCTCGTAGATCAGCTTGCCGATGGGGGAGACCACGGCGGCGGTGCCGCAGCCCCATGCCTCGGAGAGGGTACCGGCCTTGCAGGCCTCGGCCAGCTCGGCAACGGAGAAGAGACGCTCGGTCACGGTGTAGCCCTGCTCCCGCGGCAGCTGGCAGATGGAGCGGCGGGTCACGCCGGGCAGCACGGTGCCGGTCTCCAGAGAGGGGGTGACGATCTCTTTGCCGAAGCGGAACATTACGTTCATGCTGCCGACCTCTTCGATATAGGTCTTGGTGGCGCCGTCCAGCCAGAGCACCTGGGAGATGCCGGCCTCCTCGGCCTTGATGCTGGCACGCTGGGCAGCAGCGTAGTTGCCGCCGCACTTGGCGAAGCCCGTGCCGCCGCGGACGGTACGGGAATCCTCCCGCTCGATGGCGATGGTCACGGGAGCCAGACCGGTCTTGTAGTAGCAGCCCACGGGGGAGAGGATGATCACGAACTGGCAGTGCTCCACGCAGTGCATGGAGAGGTCAGGCTCCACGGAGAAGAGGAAGGGGCGGATGTAGAGGGAGGTGCCGGGCTCATAGGGAACCCAGGACTCATCCAGCTTCACCAGCTCCGTGATGGCCTGCAGAAAGTCCTCCCGGGGGATCTGCGGCAGGCTCAGGCGCTCGGCGCTGTTGTTGATGCGCTCTGCATTGCAGTCGGGACGGAAAAGCTGCACGCCGCCGTCGGCGCGGCGATAGGCCTTCATGCCCTCAAAGACCTCCAGCGCATAGTGGAACACAACGGCGCTGGGATCAAGGCTCAGGGGGCCGTAGGGGACGATACGCGCATCGTGCCAGCCCTGGGCGGCGTCATAGTCCATGCGGAACATATGATCGGTAAAGGTAGTGCCGAAGGAGACCTTGCTCATATCGGGCTTCTTGCCGGGATTGGGGTTCCTTTCAACGGTGATGTTAAGCATAACGGTTCTTTCCTTTCTTAATTCCTGCTCAGTCCCAGCCGCTCGGCGGCCTCCTGACGCATTTTGTATTTGAGTACCTTTCCGGCAGCGTTCATGGGGAAGCTGTCGGTGAATTCGATATAACGGGGCACCTTGTGCCGGGCCAGAGAGGCCGTCATGAAGCCGCGCAGCTCCTCCTCGGTGAGGGTTTCGCCCGCTTTGAGGATCACGGCGGCCAGCGCCTCCTCACCGTATTTCTCATCGGGCACGCCGATGACCTGCACATCCTGCACCTTGGGGTGGGTGTAGATGAACTCCTCGATCTCCTTGGGGTAGAGATTTTCGCCGCCGCGGATGATCATGTCCTTGAGCCGCCCGGTAATGCGGTAGCAGCCGCGCTCATCCCGGCAGGCCAGATCGCCGGAGTGGAGCCAGCCCTCCGCATCCACGGCGGAGCGGGTCGCGCCGGGCATCTTGTAATAGCCCTTCATCTGGTTGTAGCCCCGGGCGCAGAACTCGCCGTTCACACCGTCGGGAAGCGTCTCCCCGGTCTCCGGGTCGATGACCTTGCACTCCACGTGGGGGAAGGCATAGCCCACGGTCTCGGTGCGCAGCTCCAACGGGTCGGTCCAGGCACTCATGGTGTTGCCCGGCGCACACTCGGTCTGTCCGTATACGCTGACGATGCCGCGCATATTCATTTCGCCGGGCTCGGCAGCCCGCTTCATGAGCTCCGGGGGACAGCCCGCTCCGGCCATGATGCCCGTGCGCATATAGGAGAAGTCCGTTTTTCGGTAATCCGGGTGGTTGAACATGGCGATGAACATGGTGGGCACGCCGTTGAAGCAGGTGATCCGCTCCTGCCGGATGCAGGAGAGGGCGGAGCGGGCGGAGAAATAGGGCAGGGGCGACATGGTAACGCCGTGGGTCATGGCCGCAGTCATGGAGAGCACCAGCCCGAAGCAGTGGAACATGGGCACCTGGATCATCATCCTGTCGGCGGTGGAGAGCCCCATGCGGTCGCCGATGCACTTGCCGTTGTTGACCACGTTGTAATGGGTCAGCATCACGCCCTTGGGGAAGCCTGTGGTACCGGAGGTGTACTGCATATTTACCACGTCCTCCGTGCGTACCTGCCGGGAAACGCGGCGGAGGATCTCCGGAGAGGTCAGCTCAGCTCTGGCCATAGCCTCCTCAAAGGTAAGGCAGCCCTTCTGCCGATAGCCCACGGTAATGATATTGCGCAGGAAGGGCAGGCGGCGGCTGTGGAGGGGCTCGCCGGGAGCAGTCTCCTGCAGCTCCGGGCAGAGCTCGGAGAGAATGGCTCTGTAATTGCTGTCGAGACAGCTTTCAATGGTCACGAGGGTGTGGGTATCGGACTGACGGAGCAGATACTCGACCTCGTGGATCTTATAGGCCGTGTTCACGGTCACCAGCACCGCGCCCAGTCGTGCGGCTGCCCAGAAGGTGATGAACCATGCGGGCACATTGGTGGCCCAGATGGCGACCTTGCTGCCGCTGCGCACGCCCATGGAATAGAGGGCGCGGGCAAAGCGGTCGGTCTCGGCAAGGAATTCACTGTAGGTGCGGGTGTAATCCAGCGTGGTATAGCGGAAGCAGAGCTGGTCGGGGAAGGCGTCGGCCATCTGCACCAGCATCTGCGAAAAGGTCAGGTTCAGCAGCTCGTCCTTCTTCCACAGGTATTCACCGCTGCCGTCATGGTTGGGATAGAAGCGCCGCCGCTTGCCACGGGGGTTGTCGAAGCGGCTCATGTAGCTGATGAAGTGGGGCAGAAGCACCTCCGGCTCGGCAAGCTCCGGGAGCCATTCGGGCTTCCATACCATGGAAATGCTGCCCTTGTAATCCACGGAGGAGAGCGCATCCATGATTTCCCGCAGGGGAAGGCTGCCCTCACCCATCAGCACAAAGCTCCCGTCAGCCTCGCTGTCGCGGAGCTGCACATGGCGCACCCAGCCGCCCAGATTGCGGATGGTCTCCTCGGGGGTCTCGCCCCTCTCCCGGTAGGGATGATGCACATCCCACAGCACGCCCATGGAGCCGGAGGAGAGCCGGTCAAGGGCGGCGGCCAGCTTTGCGGTGTCGGTGAAAAGACCGGCGGTCCGGAGCAGTATGCTCACGCCGCTCTTCTCCGCCAGGGCAGAGAGCTCTGCGAGCGCTGCTTCCAGTGCATCGGAGTCCTGCATGACCTTTACGGCAACGTAGGGCACGTGCAGACCCGCCGCCAGCTCCAGCAGGTCTCTGCACGCCGAGAGAGGAGCGCCGGACGCATCGGAGAGGTCGATGGAGGAATCCAGACAGGGAATGTCCAGCCCCTGCTCCCGCAGGGCGCGGAGCGCGGCGCTCTGGGCGGCGGGATGCAGAGGGCCGCCGGGGGCAGAGAGGGGACTGCGATGGAGGTTATAAAGTTCTATGCCCGCAAAGCCCTGCTCCCGGGCGAGAGCAAGAAGCTCAGACCAGCTCAGACCGCTCCAGCCGCGGTTGGAAAAGGAGAGATTCATTTTTCGTTCTCCTCGTAAACGATTTTGTTCAGTGCGTTGAGATAGGCCTGCACACCGGAGCCCACAATGTCCGTGGAGATGCCCCGGCCGCCGTAAACGCGGCCCTGGGAGCGCAGACGCACCACCGTCTCGCCCATGGCTTCGGCCGTGCCCCGGGTGACGGCCCGGATCTGGAAGTCGTCCAGCTCATAATGACAGCCGACGATCTGCTCAATGGCCAGAAATACCGCATCGATGGGGCCATCGCCGATGGCCGGCCCCTCCCGGAGCTCTCCGCTGCGGCGCAGACGGATATGTGCGGTGGCGGCGGTCAGGTTGCAGGAATTGATCACATAGCTCTCCAGCGTGTAGCAGGCGGGAACCTGCATGGCGGCGGAGGCCACAATCACGTCCAGCTCCTGCTCGCTGACGTCTTCCTTCTTCCCGGCGATCTCCCGGAAGGCGGCGATGACCAGCTGTTCATCCTCGGGGGAGAGCGCATAGCCGAGCTTTTCCAGTGCGGCGGTGATCACCTCATCGCTGTCGGAGAGCCGGTAGCGGATGTTCTCCTCCTGCCGCACGCCCGTTTCAAAGGGCGTGGACTTGCTGTGCTCGCTCTGGCAGAGACGGCGGAGCTGCTCCAGCGTCCTGCGAAGCTCACTGGTGCGCAGAGAGCAGCGGTAGCCCAGCTCGCTGCCCCGAAGCTCGAGAAGCGCGTTGAGCTTTTCCACGGATACACAGCCCTCGCCCCAGGCGCATTCCTTCAGCTCGTCGGCGCCGGAGCGCAGCGCCTGCAGGGCGCAGGCTTCGGCAAGGAAGAGTGCATTGCTGCAGCGCACACCCAGCTTCACCTCCGCGGGGAGCAGCGCCTTCAGCTCTGCTGCCGCAGCGCCGAGCTCTTCGGGCAGGAGACGGCCCGCATCGTCGCAGTAGGTGAC
>JAGHSH010000137.1 GCA_018065965.1 Candidatus Apopatocola equi | reverse complement strand
CTACAGTGTCTGCACCCGGGTGAATGCGGAGATCCGCGAGGGCGACATTCTCTCTCTCCGGGGACACGGCAAGGGCTCCGCCACAGAGGTCGGCGGCCGGAGCAAAAAGGACAGACTCTTCATCACCGCCGAGCTGAGGAAGTAAAAGGATTCAGCCCCCCTCATTCTCTTTCTCGGCAGAAAGAGAATGAGCGCCGCCGGGCGGTGGAGAAGAGAACGCAAAAACAGCTCCCCTTTCGGGGAGCTGCTATCATTATACTCATTCGCTCATTTTCTTCAGCGTCTGCAGCAGCTCCAGATCTTCCTCCGTGAGCCGCAGCCCGGCCTTGAGCGTCTCGCCGCCGGGATAGGTGACGGAGATGGTGACCTCCGTACCCACGGGGATCCCCCGGTTTTTTACATCCCGGAGAAAATCCGGGAAGCGAGGATGGTTTCTGCAGAAGCTGTTCCAGGCGCTGCGGAGCTTCATCAGAACGGAAATATCCATATTCTCTCCGCCTCTTACTCGCAGCAGAGATCCATAATGGCCTCGGCAAGGATGTGGACGTTGAACATCATATCCTCCAGCGTGATATACTCGTCGGGCATGTGGATCCAGGCCGGGTGACCGGGGATCTCCGGGCCGAAGGCCACGGCATTGGGCAGATGGCGGGCATAGGTGCCGCCGCCGATGGCCAGCGGCTCCGCCTTTTCCCCGGTGTACTTCTCATATACGCCCAGCAGCTTGGTGACCAGCTCGCTCTCCCGGGGGATGCAGTAGCCCTGAGAGAAGCTATGCTCCGGTGCGCTGATGCCCGCAGCGTTCAGCCGCTTGTTCAGCGCCGTGAATATCTCCTCCTCGCCCACGGAAATGGGGGCGCGGATATCCACGCTCAGCCGCTGCAGACCCTTTTCGTCCCAGCGCAGCACGCCGCCGGCGCACAGGGTGAGACGCCCGGAGGCGTCGCTCTTGTCCAGACCGAAGCTCTCGCCGTGTACCTCAAGGCCGAAGCTCTCCCACAGAGCCTTCACGGTCTTTGCATCCTCCTCGGGCAGAGGCAGGGAGGAGAGCAGCTCCAGCATAGCGCAGACCGCGTTCCGTCCCTGCTCGGGCAGGGAGGCGTGGGAGGACTGTCCCGCCATGTGCAGGGCGCAGCGTCCCTCGTCCAGCGGCGTTACGGTGAGGGTATAGCCCTCCCGCTTATAGGCGGGGATGGCGGCGGCGTTCAGCGGAACGGTGGCGTCGCACTCGCCGGGCACCACGTTGTGGCGCTCTCCGGCGGTAACGGTCAGCGCAGAGGCATAGGCGCGGCCATACTCGGCGCCGAAGCTGTTTTTCTCGCTGTTGACCAGCGGGTACTCCGCATCGGGAGAGAAGGACATGGTGGGAATCTCCTCCACGGCGCAGTAATGCTCCAGACACTCCATGCCGCTCTCCTCGTCGCAGCCGAGGATCAGGCGGATCCGGCGCTTCATGGGCAGACCGGCCTCCTGGATGGCTTTGAGAGAATAGAGGGTGATGATGGCAGGCCCCTTGTCATCCAGCACCCCGCGGCCGTAGAGCTTCCCGTCATGGAGCTCGCCGCCGTAGGGAGGATAGGTCCAGCCGCTGCCCTCGGGCACCACGTCCAGATGCGCCAGCACGCCGACTAGCTCCTCGCCGCTGCCGTAATCCACGCAGCCGGCGTAGCCGTCCAGATCCTTCGTGGCAAAGCCCATATCGGCGGCCAGCTTCAGCGCATGGTCAAGGCAGCCCCGGATCTCCTTTCCGAAGGGGGCGTTGGGTGCGCTCTCGCTCTTGACGGAGGCAAAGGCAATGCTCTCCTGCATGGAGCGGATCAGCTCCGCCTGATGCGCCTCCAGCCAGCTGTGGACAGATTCTTTATTCATATCGTGTGCTCCTTTTTTTGTTCATGTTCTGTTATTTTACCCCACTTCGCCTTTTTTTGCAAGAGGGATGCATAGACGGAGTGAAGAAGGAAACACTGTAGCCGAGGTGATTTTGATGTCCGTTATGGATTCCTACCGCCGTGACCCCGCCCTGCCCCTCTCCCTGCGGGAGGCGCTGGAGCGGAACGGGAAGGCTCTGGAGTTCTATGCCGCCCTGACCCCCGCGGAGAGAAAGCGCATCTGCCGGGAGGCCCGCCGCGACCCCCGACCCGAGGCAGTCTCCTCGCTGGTGGACGGTCTTGTGGGCTGGGAGCAGGGGCACCCGCGCTATCAGCTCTGAGAGAGCCGATCCGGCTGCAGCCTTCATCGCAGATAAATGCGGAGTAGGCTGTTTGGCGTGCATCTATCTCAAATCCGCAGGGCTTTTGCCGGTGTCGCTTTGAGCGTATGTCCGAAAATTCTGTCCGGGAACCATTTCCCTTGCCTTTCCCCTGTTTTTCTGTTATACTGCCTCCTGACCGGTTTCCACACCCGGTCCAACCTCACCCACGCGGTGAGCTGTACGGCTCTCATGCCGTATTCTAAACCTAAAATGGAGGCAATATTCCCATGTCTGTCAAGCGTCTTTCTTCCACTGCTGTCTTAGCTGCCGTGTATGCCCTCACAACGCTGCTTCTGGCTCCTTTGAGCTTCGGAGTGGTGCAGTGCCGCATAGCCGAGGTGCTGTGTCTGCTGCCCTACTTCTTTCCGGAGAGCGTGTGGGGGCTTTTTCTCGGCTGCGCCATGGCAAACCTGCTTACCGGAAACATGATGGATTTCGTGATCGGCTCCCTCGCCACGCTTCTGGCGGGTCTGGCCGTTGCGGAGCTGGGTCATCGCAGAAGCTCCGCAGCCCTGGCCTGCTTCATGCCCGTTCTTTTCAACGGACTGATGGTGGGCTTTGTGATCACGCTGGGCTATGAGGGTCTCTCGCCCCTGCGCCATCCGCTCACCTATGCCCTCAACTCGCTTTCCGTTGCCGCCGGGGAGGCGCTGGTGCTCTATGCGCTGGGTCTGCCCCTGCTCAGAGCGCTGCCCCGGAGCCGTTTCTTCCCTCTGCTCGGCTCCTTCTTCGGCTGCACAAAGGAACAGCTGTAATTCTGCCCTATTTTTGTACTCTCGCGTTCTTCCTTTTTATGCATTTTTGTTATATGATAGTTTTACGGTATATAACAAAAATGACGGAGGAGGATTTATGCCATGAAGTACGAGAGACTGCCCTATTCCCCCGATGCGGATTTCGAAGAAATGCCCATGATGTTCAGTGCCAACACCGTGAAGGTGCCCAAGCTGACCTACCCCATCTCCGTAAAGGAGAACTTCCGCCGCGCCGCCGACCGGAAGGATCCCGTCTGGATCCCCAACTCCATGACCGACATGGTCAATGTCAATCAGTTTGAGCTGGAGGCTCCCCCGGCCAGACCCGGCGGAGATGTGGTCGCAGCCAGTCCCTGGGGCTCTAAGGAGCGCAGCAACTTTGTGGACGACTTTGGCTGCACCTGGACCTTCGTGCCCGAGGCAGGCGGCCCCATGCTGACCCCCGGCGTGGCTCCCGTGGTCAGCGACATCACCAGGTGGGAGGAGCAGGTCAAGTGGCCCGACTTCTCCAAGCACGATTATGTGGAATGCAAGAAGGCCTTCAACGAGAAGTACGGCAAGATGGACAAGGTGCTGCACCTGAACATCGGTCAGAGCTGCACCGAGCGTCTGGTCGCCCTGCTGGGCGGCTATGAGCAGGCCATGGTGGCCATGGCCGTGGAGCCGGAGGCCGTCCACGACTTCCTGATGGCTTTTGCCGCCTTCACGAAGGATCGCTTCCTGAAGATGGCCGAGGGCGTGCAGATCGA
>JAGHSH010000250.1 GCA_018065965.1 Candidatus Apopatocola equi | reverse complement strand
GCTCTATGACGATGAGATCGCCGAGATGTATCTGGAGGGCGAGGAGATCCCCGTCAGTCGGCTGCATGAAGTGATCCGCAAGGCCACCGTCTCCGGTGAGATGACGCCGGTGCTCTGCGGCACCTCTTATAAGAATAAGGGTGTGCAGAAGCTGCTGGATGCCATCGTTGCCTTCCTGCCCTCCCCCCTGGATATCCCCCCTGTCAGCGGTAGCGATCCCAAGCCCGGTGAGGAGCTCACCCGGGAGGCCAGTGATGAAGCACCCTTTGCCGCCCTCGCCTTCAAGCTCATGGCGGATCCCTTTGTGGGTAAGCTCGCCTTCTTCCGTGTTTACTCCGGTAAGATGGACGCAGGCACAGTTGCCTACAATCCGGTGCGCAAGCAGCGGGAACGCTTCGGCCGTATCCTGCATATGCATGCCAACCACCGGGAGGATGTGGATTCCGTGTATGCAGGCGAAATTGCTGCTGCGGTCGGTTTGAAATATACCAAGACCGGTGATACTCTCTGCGATGAGAAGCAGCAGATCGTTCTGGAGTCCATGGAATTCCCTGAGCCTGTTATCAAGGTTGCCATCGAGCCCAAGACCAAGGCCGGACAGGAAAAAATGGGTGTGGCTCTCTCCAAGCTCAGCGAGGAGGATCCCACCTTCAAGACCTACACCGATGAAGAAACCGGACAGACCATTATCGCCGGCATGGGTGAGCTCCATCTGGAGATCATCGTCGACCGTCTGCTCCGCGAGTTCAAGGTAGAGGCAAACGTAGGCAAGCCTCAGGTTGCCTACAAGGAAACCATCCGCAAGGAAGCCGTCACTGACACCCGCTACTCCCGCCAGACCGGCGGCCGCGGTCAGTTTGCTCATGTCAAGCTCAAGGTCGAGCCCAATGAGGGCAAGGGCTATGAGTTTGTGGATGAGACCAAGGGCGGCGTGATCCCCAAGGAGTTCATTCCCTGCATCGACCAGGGTATCCAGGGCGCCATGCTCAACGGCGTTCTGGCCGGCTACAGTGTGGTGGACGTCAAGTGCACCGTGGTGGACGTCAGCTTCCACGAGGTCGACTCCAGCGAGCTGGCTTTTAAAATCTGCGGCAGCATGGCCTTCAAGGAGGCCTGCGCCAAGGCTGATCCCACCGTTCTGGAGCCCATCATGAATGTGACTGTTACCACGCCTGATAACTATATGGGCGATGTGATTGGTGACATGAATGCCCGCCGCGGACAGGTCACCGGTACCGATCTTCGCAACGGTACCGCCATCATCCGCGCCGACGTACCCTTGTCTGCTATGTTCGGCTATGCAACGGATCTGCGCAGCAGAACCCAGGGCCGTGCCAACTACAGCATGGAGCCAAGCCGCTATGTCGAACTGCCCAAGAATCTGCAGACTGCCCTGATCGGAGGAGTCTCCAAGTAAGGGCTCAACTTTGCGCAATGTTTCCTGTATCATAAAAAACAACAAATTTGAATTATCATTAGGAGGATGTTCCAAATGGCTAAGCAAGTCTTCAACCGTACTAAGCCCCATGTGAATATCGGCACCATCGGTCACATCGACCACGGCAAGACCACCCTGACTGCCGCTATCACCAAGACCCTCGCCATGGCTGACCCCAACGCCGCTTCTTTCGTTGACTACGCTTCCATCGATAAGGCTCCCGAAGAGCGTGAGCGCAGCATCACCATCAACACCGCCCACGTCGAGTACCAGACCTTCGACCGCACCGGCTCTCACGGTGCCACCACCGGCGTTGAAATCCAGGGCCGTCACTACGCCCACGTCGACTGCCCGGGCCACGCTGACTATATCAAGAACATGATCACTGGCGCTGCCCAGATGGACGGCGGCATCCTGGTCATCGCTGCTTCCGACGGCCCCATGGCCCAGACCCGTGAGCACCTGCTGCTCGCC
>JAGHSH010000231.1 GCA_018065965.1 Candidatus Apopatocola equi | reverse complement strand
CTGGGGCACCGAGAAGGACACCTTCTTCTCCCCCGCCATGATGGAGGAAATGGTCTTTGAGCCCACCAAGCTCATCATTGACGCCATCAAGAGCACCGGCGCCCGCTTTGAGCTGCACTCCTGCGGCCGCATCGAGCGCTTTGTTCCCTACATGATCGATCTGGGCGTAGACTTCATCCAGCTGCAGCGCCGCGCCAACGATGTGCCCATGCTCAAGGAGAAGTACGGCGACAAAATCGGCTTCAACGTAGGCATCGAGGGCTATGAGCGCGGCTCCGCCATCGGCAGTGAGGAGCTCTGCCGGCTCATTGACCGGACGGTCGAGCTCTACGGCCGGAACGGCGGCGTTTACACCTCCGTTGCCACTCCCGACCCCGCTGTCACCTGGGACGGCATTCAGGAGCTCTTCTGCTATTCCCGGGAGTATTACGAAAAGTAAGTGCTGCAAAATGAGAAGCTGAAAAAGCGGCACCGTGCTGCGGGGATGTATAGCTTCCCATGAAATAAAGGACGGCCTCAAAAGGCCGTCCTTTTTGCAGTGTTCTTCTCAGATCTTATCCTCGTCGCCGAAGGGATCGCCGCATTCAGGGCAGAAGCGGGGAGGATTCTGAGGATCCTCGGGCTCCCAGCCGCACTTGTCGCAGCGGTACTGGGGCAGACCCGCAGGCTTGCGGGCGCCGCACTCGGCACAGAACTTGCCCTTGTTCACGGTGCCGCACTGGGGGCACTTCCAGCCTTCGGTCTCCTCGGGCTTCTTGGTGCCGCATTCGGGGCAGAACTTGCCGTTGACCTCGCTGCCGCACTGGGGGCACTTCCAGCTCCCGGCCTTGGGAGCGGCAGTTTCCTTCTGCGCATTGCCCATGGCGTAGAGTGCGTTCACGTCCACGCTGCCCGCGCCGCCGGCCATGTTCAGACCCATGAAGCCGTTCACCGCGCCGTTGGCATTGGAAGCGGCGGCCTTCATGGCCTCGCCCTTGGCCGTGACGGTATAGGCAGCGGCCAGAGTGGGATCGGTATAGGCAGCGGTCTTCTGCATCTCCTTGATCATCTGCTCATCCTCCTCGGAGGCCTTCACAGAGGACATACCAAGCTCCACGATTTCAATGCCGCGGTTTTTGCCCCACTTCTCGGAGAGCTGCTGGTTGAGCGCTTCGGTCAGCTCCAGGGTGTGGCCGGGGATGGCGCTGTAGCGGACGCCCTGGGCGCTGATGCGCTCAAAGGCGGGCTGCATGGCGGTGAGAAGCTCCGTGCGGAGCTGCGCCTCAATGTCCTCCTTCTTGAAAGTGGACTTCACATTGCCGCTGACATTGGTATAGAACAGCAGGGGGTTGACGATGCGGTAGCTGTACTCGCCGAAGCAGCGCAGACCGATGTCAATGTCGATGCCGGCGCGCTGATCCACCACCCGGAAGGGCACGGGAGAGGGCGTGCCGTACTTGTTGCCCATGATCTCGCGGGTGTTGACATAGTAGATACGCTGGTCACGGCTGACCTGTCCGCCGAAGGTGAACTGGTCCTTCATCTGCTCCCACATGTTCTTGATGCCCTGACCCAGAGAACCGCAGAAGAAGCTGGGGGCAGTGCCCATGTCGTACACATACTCGCCGGACTCCGCGCAGAGATCGACCACCTTGCCCTGCTCCACGATGAGCATGCACTGGCCGTCGGCACGGCGATGCGGGAGCCGTCAGTGATCACGTTGTCATTGCCGGAATTGCCCTTCTTGCGGCCGCGCTCCACCAGCACATTGGCGGGACGAGCCTCGCAGTAGAAAATGTCCTTTACGGTGTTGCTGATGACTCCGGCGGCGGAGCCCATTGCCATAGAAATAAGACCCATGATCGTTTCCTTTCTGTATCGGCAGTTTTCATTGCTTCTTCCAGAGCCTTTGCCAGCTGGTCGGGGCAGGTGGTGCTCTTCATGCCGCAGCGGATCCCGGCAGTGCGGCGGATGACCTCCCCGGCCTCCATGCCCTCTACCAGAGCGCCCACGCCCTTGAGGTTGCCGTTGCAGCCGCCGGTGAAGACCACGTTGTGAACCTTGCCGTCCTCGATAGAGAAGGTGATCAGGCTGGAGCAGGTTCCCTTGGTACGGTACTCAAAATTCATTTGTTATTGCCCTTTCTGTATGATATGTCCTGCTCAGATCACCTGAAACAGGAAAAACTTCAGATAGTCCGTTTCCGGCACGCCCCAGAGAATGGGGTGGTCTGCGCCCTGCTGACGCTCCTCGATCTGCCGGAGCTGCACGCCCGCATCGGCGGCCGCCTCCCGGAGCATTTTCCGGAAAAGCTCCGTGGTCATGAAATGGGAGCAGGAGCAGGTGGCCAGATAGCCGCCCCGGGGCAGAAGCCGCAGGGCCCGGTAGTTGATATCCTTGTAGCCCCGATAGGCCTTTTCCACCGTGGTGCTGCTCTTGGTAAAGGCCGGGGGATCCAGAATGATATAGTCATAATCCCGGTTTTTCGTTTCCAGCAGCTCTGTGAGCAGCTCGAAAACGTCCCGCCGGAGAAAGCTCACTCTGTCCTGCAGACCGTTGAGCTCCGCATTGCGTCGGGCGCTCTGCAGCGCCAGCTCGCTGACGTCCACCGCCGTTACGCTCTCCGCCCCGTTGGCGGCGCAGTTGAGGGCAAAGGCGCCCGTGTGGGTAAAGCAGTCCAAAATCCGGCGGCCCGGTGCGATCTTCGCCGCAGCGGCACGGTTGAACTTCTGATCCAGAAAGAAGCCGGTCTTCTGCCCGTCCAGATAGTTTACCTCATAGCGGAGCCCGTTTTCGACGATCTCCGTCACGCCGCTCTCACTGCTGCCCCGATAGAAGCCGCAGAAGCGCGTCAGGCCCTCCTTATCCCGGATGGCATTGTCGCTGCGCTCATACAGGATCTCGCAGCCGGTCTCCTCCAGCAGCGTGTCATATACCACGCTCTTGCGCAGCTCCATGCCCAGCGAGAGCACCTCGCTGACCAGCACGGAGCCGAAGCGATCTACGGTCAGACCGGGGAAGCCGTCCGCCTCCCCGAAAATCAGGCGGCAGCAGGCAAAGTCCTGCTCCCCCATGACCTGCCGCCGATAATCCAGCGCCCAGCGGGTCTTGCGCTGCCAGAAGGCGTCGTCGATACGGTCGTTGGCATTGCGGCTGAGGATCCGGAGCCGGATACGGGAATGGCTGTTGTAAAAGCCCACGCCCAGCCACCTGCCCTTGGCAGAAAAAACATCAGCCACAGCGCCGTCCTCCTGCACGCCGCAGTCGGTGATTTCGTTATCGTAGATCCACGGGTGTCCGGCGCGAACGGAGCGTTCGCCCTTTTCGGATACCGTCAGGAAGGGATAGGGTCTGTCCATGATTTCTGCCTCGCTTTCGGGCACATTTTAGCATACTCTGCCGCTGATTGCAAGTGTCAGCCGTTGATCACCCAGAGTCCCGCCAGGCAGATCCCCACGCCCAGCAGCTTCCGCGCCGTCAGCGCTTCGCCGTAGAGCAGCCGTCCCACAAAAAGCAGCGCCACCGAGAGAAAAGCACTTTGCACGATGCTGGCTCTGCTGACCTCCCAGCCCAGCTTGTAGGCATAGAGGAAGCCGACCTCCAGTCCCACGATGACCAGACCCAGCACAAAGGGGGCCCAGTTCACCTTGGCGTACTCCCGCAGCAGGTTCCCGCCCCGCTCCAGCACAAAGAAGAGCAGCAGTGAGCAGACGGCGCCCACGAAATAGGTCACCGTCAGGCTTGCCAGCGGGTGCATGGCCTCCGGTGCGGACTTGGCGCAGATCTGATAAACGATATTGGAGAGGATCACAAGGGCAATGGGCCAGATAGCAGGCATGGTCGAGCCTCCGTTTTTTGTAAAAGTATACCCTCCGCCGGAGAACGTGTCAAGGGAAGTGAGAAAAACGGATAGCCGCGTCGCCGCCCTCCCCGCAATGACAGGGGAATGCTTTTTCCTGCCTCCCTCTGCGGAGGAGGTGGCGGCAGCGGAAGTCTTCCCGGGATGTATAGACAGCAGAAGAAAGCCCCGGGGCTGAACCTGAACAGAAAGAATGGGGTGCCGAAAGCCGGAGCAGCACCATGATGCAGAAAGGGATGGCCTTGCAGCCATCCCTTTTTTGGCATTTATGAGATTCTGTCAGCCGTGGATGGCCTTCATGCGCTTGGAATGATCCAGAATGCGCTTGCGGATACGCAGGTTCTTAGGCGTGACCTCCAGCAGCTCGTCATCGGAGAGGAACTCCATGCACTGCTCCAGAGACATCTGCTTGGGGGGCACCAGACGCAGGGCCTCGTCGGAGCCGCTGGCGCGGGTGTTGGTCAGGTGCTTGGTACGGCAGACGTTCACGGGGATGTCCTCCAGCTTGGGGGACTGTCCCACCACCATGCCGCCATAGACCTTGGTGCCGGGGGTGATGAACATGGCGCCGCGCTCCTGGGCGTTCCAGATGCCGTAGGCCACGGCCTCGCCGGTTTCCCAGGCGATGAGGGAGCCGGTGGTACGGCGGGAAATATCGCCCTTGTAGGGAGCATAGCTGTCAAAGACGGAGGCCATGATGCCCTCGCCGTGGGTATCGGTCAGGAATTCGTTCCGATAGCCGAAGAGGCCCCGGGAGGGAACCAGGAAGGTCAGGCGCATACGGTCGCCCACGGGGGTCATGTCCTTGACCTCGCCCTTGCGCAGACCGATCTTTTCGATGACGCTGCCCACGTATTCCTGGGGCACATCCGCCACCATTTCCTCAATGGGCTCCAGCAGCTTGCCGTCCTCGTCGCGCTGCATCAGCACGCGGGGGGGCGAGACCTGGAACTCGTAGCCTTCCCGGCGCATGGTCTCGATGAGGATGGAGAGGGACATCTCGCCGCGGCCCGCCACATTGAAGCTGTCGGTAGAGCCTTCCACATCGGAAACGCGGAGGGACACGTCCTTCATGGTCTCCTTATACAGCCGCTCGCGGATCTGACGGGAGGTCACAAACTTGCCCTCGGTGCCGGCAAAGGGGGAATCGTTGATGGAGAAGGTCATCTCCAGCGTGGGAGCGCTGATCTTCACGAAGGGCAGGGGCCCCGGCACGGCAACGGCGCAGACGGTATCGCCGATGGTCACCTCGCCGATGCCGCTGAGGGCGATGATATTGCCGGCGAAGGCCTCGGTAACGGGGGTCTTGCTCAGGCCGTTGAACTCATAGAGGGACACAGCGCGGGCCTTGCGGGCGGGTGCATCGGGGTCGTGGTAGTTGCACACGCAGATGTCCTGATTCTGCCGGATGGTGCCGCGCTCGATGCGGCCGATGGCGATGCGGCCCACGAACTCGTTATAGTCGATGGTGCAGACGAGCATCCGGATGGGGGCCTCGGTGTCCTGCGCGGGGGCGGGGATGTAGGCGAGGATGGTATCGAAGAGGGGCTGCAGGTCGGTGCCGGCCACATCGGGGGAATAG
>JAGHSH010000136.1 GCA_018065965.1 Candidatus Apopatocola equi | reverse complement strand
CTCAAGGAGGTGCTGGACGCCATGGCTGTGCCCAGGCTGGAGCGGGCGGCTGGGAGGCCGACGATCTGCTGGGCACCGTAAGTCTCCGGGAGGCAGGCCGGGGCAACGAGTGCGTGGTGGTCAGCGGTGACAAGGACGCTCTGCAGCTCATCGGTCAGGGAGTGCGGGTGCTGCACGTGAAGACCGCAAAGGGCGTGACCGAGACCATTGACTATACCCCGGAGCGGTTCCGGGAGGAATACGGCTTCGAGCCGCCCCGGATGGTGGATCTGAAGGCTCTGATGGGCGACAGCTCCGACAATCTGCCCGGTGTGCCCGGCGTAGGCGAAAAAACCGCCATGGAGCTGATGGGACGCTTCGGCTCCCTGCAGGCCGTGTATGAAAATCTGGACGATCCCGCCGTGAAAA
Source organism: Candidatus Apopatocola equi (assembly GCA_018065965.1). Classification (GTDB taxonomy): domain Bacteria; phylum Bacillota; class Clostridia; order Oscillospirales; family Oscillospiraceae; genus Apopatocola; species Apopatocola equi. Next base: position 2,052 of record JAGHSH010000136.1, on the reverse strand, counting down.
AGGGCGTGCGCACAAAGCTGGAGGCCGGGAGGGAAAGCGCCGAGCTGACCTATTCTCTGGCCACTATCCGGCGGGATGCGCCCATAGACTTTACCGCTGTGCCCTGGGAGCTGCCCCGGCAGGGCGAGCTCTATGGGCTCTTCCGCCGTCTGGGCTTTCAGAAGCTCATCGAGCGCTGGAAGCTGCAGCCCGGTGAGGAGCAGCGGCAGCAGGAGACCTTTACCGGCGAATGCGAGAGCGTGATCCTCCGGACGGAGGCACAGCTCCGGGACATACTCTCCGCGCCCGGCCCCCTCTCCTTCTGGTGGGAGCTTTCCCTCTCCGAGCTGGTGTTCCAGCTGGGGGACAAGGGCTGCTTCCTATCTGAAGCAGTCTATGAGGATGACTATACCGCTGCCCTCCGTCTCCTCTTTGAGCCGGAGCGGGAGCGGCTGGGACACAACTGCAAGGCGCTGCTCCGCGCCCTCTGCGAGCGGGGCATTGCGCCCGCCGATTTCACCTTTGACTCCGCGCTGGCGGGCTATCTGCTGGACGCTACCGCCGGCAGCTATGAGCAGAGCCGGCTGAGCATGAAATACTGCGGCTTCCCGCCCTTTACCGCCGAGGCCGCCCCCACCCAGAGCAGTCTCTTTGACGAGGGTACGGACGAGCAGGCCGAGGCTCTGCGGCTCTCCGAGCTTTTCAGCCGCGCCGCCTCCGTGGAGGCGCTGCGGGAGGCGATGCTCCCCCGGTTGGAGGAGCAGGGCATGCTGCCCCTTTTCGAGGAGATCGAAATGCCCCTGTGCCGGGTGCTGGCAGACATGGAAACCCGGGGCTTTGCGGTGGATCGGGAGGCGCTGCAGCGCTACGGCGAGAGTCTGAGCGCCCAGATCGAAGAGGCGCAGCAGGCCGTGTGGGACTATGCCGGGGAGGAATTCAACATCAATTCCCCCAAGCAGCTGGGTGAGATCCTCTTCAACAAGCTGGCTCTGCCCGGCAGCAAAAAGACCAAGACCGGCTGGAGCACCTCCGCAGACATTCTGGAAAAGCTCCGCTACCAATATCCCATCGTGGGGCATGTGCTCCGCTTCCGGGAGCTGAGCAAGCTCAAGAGCACCTATGCCGACGGGCTGCTGAAGGTCATCGGGCCCGACGGACGCATCCACACCTCCTTCCAGATGACCGTGACCGCCACGGGCCGGCTGAGCTCCGTGGAGCCCAACCTGCAGAACATTCCCGTCCGGCGGGAAAGCGGCGCGCTGCTGCGAAAGATGTTCATCGCCGCCCCCGGCTGCACGCTGGTGGACGCGGACTATTCCCAGATCGAGCTGCGGCTGCTCGCTCACATCAGCGGAGATGAGAACATGACCGCCGCCTTCCTCTCCGGGGAGGATGTTCACGCCGTCACCGCCTCGCAGGTTTTCGGCATCCCCCTGGCCTCCGTGACCGCCGAGGAGCGGCGGCGGGCCAAGGCCGTGAATTTCGGCATCGTCTACGGCATCAGCGCCTACAGTCTCTCCCAGGATCTGGGCGTGTTCGTCAACGAGGCCAAGAGCTATATGGACGCCTACCTCGCCCGCTTCTCCGGCGTGGCCGCCTACCAGAAGCACATCGTGGAGCAGGGTCGGGAGCAGGGCTATGTGGAAACGCTCTTCCACCGCCGCCGGGAGCTGCCCGAGCTGAAGGCTTCGGACTTCACTACCCGTTCCTTCGGCGAGCGTGTGGCGCTGAATATGCCCATTCAGGGCACGGCCGCCGATGTGATCAAGCTGGCCATGGTGAAGGTCTTCCGCCGATTGGAGCGGGAGGGGCTCCGCGCCCGGCTGATCCTGCAGGTTCACGATGAGCTGATCGTGGAATGCCCCCGGGAGGAGCAGGAGCAGATCCGCGCTCTGCTGCGGGAGGAAATGGAAAACGCCGTTCACTACAGCGTCCCCCTCGTGGCGGAGGCCACCGCCGGGGAGAGCTGGGCCGACGCACATTGAGTTGACCCCGTCAGACGGAAAAGGGTGCGTTGCAAAAAAGCGCTAAAAAAAGAAGCACTGAGACCTAAGAAAAGGTTTTCAGTGCTTC
>JAGHSH010000129.1 GCA_018065965.1 Candidatus Apopatocola equi | reverse complement strand
AACATGGGCGCGTGCATGGCTCCCGCGGCCTATGAAACTCTCCGAAGTCATTTTGAGGACACGGGACGGACCCTCGCCGATTACGACGCCGTCATCACCGGTGATCTCGGCAGAGTCGGCCATGAGCTGCTCTGTGAGCTTCTGGCAGGGGACGGTGTGGTGGCAGACGAGAGATTGACGGATTGCGGCATGCTCATCTTTGATCCCAAGCGACAGGACGTCCATGCGGGCGGCTCGGGAGCAGGCTGCTGCACCAGCGTGCTCTGCGGGCATATCCTCCGGTGCATCCGCAGCGGCGAGTGGAAACGAGTGCTGTTTGCCGCTACCGGCGCGCTCATGTCCTCCACGAGTGCTCTGCAGGGGGAAAGCATCCCCGCCATATGCCACGCCGTTGTAATCGAGGCGGAGGGAGGGCGCAGATCATGATGCTTGCTCTGGCAAAAGCCTTTCTGGTGGGCGGTCTGCTCTGCGCACTGGGTCAGCTTCTCGTTGACAAGACCGGCATGACCCCCGCAAGGATTCTATCCTGCTATGTGGTACTGGGCGTGATCCTCTCGGCCGTGGGGCTCTACGGCCCTCTGACAGACTGGGCCGGAGCGGGGGCAAGCGTACCGCTGACCGGCTTCGGCCACACGCTGGCAAAGGGCGTGAAGAAAGCCGTGGAGGAGGACGGCCTGACCGGCGTTCTCACCGGCGGTCTGACTGCCTCTGCCGGAGGCATCGCCGCCGCTGTGGTATTCGGCTTTCTGGTAACGCTCCTGTGCAAACCGAAGGAAAAATCGTAGACGGCAGGAAAGCAAAGAAAAAAGCAGCCTCTGCCTCTCCGCAGCTGCGGAGAGGAACGGGGCTGCTTTTCCGTATACAGTTCTGCTTTCCGCTTTTTACCACCACGGAGAGGCATAAAGCTCCACCGCAACGGAGGGCAGGCGGGTCTTGGAGGTCACATAGGCACTGGCAAGGCTGACGCCCTTGACCTCGCTCTGGGTGTGGAGATATTCCGCAAAGTCTTTGGCCTCCTGAAGATCAGAGAAAGCGCCGATCTGGATGGAATAGCCGGATTTGTTAAGCTGCTCATAGAGGAAAGCGTTGTAGCCCGCCTCCCGGAGACGCAGCACACAGGTCTCGCAAGCGCTTTTGGACTGGGAGTGGGCGACGGCCACAGAGTAGACTTTGGAATTGCTCTCATTCTCCGTATAGAGATCCACGGCGCGGTCGCCGGTATGGAAGGGGTTGACGGGCTCTCCCTCCGCCATGCCGCACACGCTGCACATTTTCGGCTTTTGGGTAGTGGCAGGCATCCAGGTATGTCCCAGAGCTTCGCCCTCGGTTTCCCCGCAGACGGAGCAGGTTCGCGGAAGGGAGCAGGTGGCCGGGATCCAGCTGTGACCCAGCGCAGAGCCGTTCGTCTCACCGCAGGTGGTGCAGGTGCAGGGTCGGACACAGTTTGCCTCTGCCCAGGTGTGGGTATGCACCGCGATCTGCTCAGGCACAGGCGCAGTGGGGATCACGGTCTGTGCGGCAGGCTCCGGCGATTCCGGAGCGGGTGAAGTCTCTGCAGGCGGAGTGATCTCAACAGGGGTGGTTTCCGGCTCCTCCGGCTCCTTCGGCGATGCTGGGGCGATCAGTCGGCCCGCAATGAAGCCGATGCAGAGCAGCAGCAGGGCGATCACCGCACAAAGAGCTGCGATAGTGATCTTTTTCGATTCCTTTGATTCGTTCATGGCTCTCTCCTCCGTTCTGAGTTTTTCCGTCCTGTTCTGTTTGAAATCTACCACATTCCGTTCTTTTCGTCAAGAGCCGCGAAGGAAGCCTCTTTCCGCCTCAGCGCTTTCGATAGCACAGCAGCTCCGGCTCGCTGCCGTCCACGCTGTAGCTGCAGACGAGGATGAAATCCGTGTCTGCCACAACGCCCCAGCAGACGCCTGCACCCGGGAGCGAAAGCTGGCAGCCCAGATAGATGCGCCGGTCATCCAGCAGCTTCACGCGGCTGCCCGAGGGGATCGGATATTCCAGATTCACCGCCTCGCCCACCAGCTCAAAGAGTCCGTCGGCCGTGGGCAGCTCCAGCTGCGTCAGAAGGGTGTTGATCTCCGCAAGGAGCTCCGTCCGGAAATGTGCATAGGCTTCTCTGCCGGCGAGACAGATATACTCCGCTGCCACACAGCGGCCGCCGAAGGGTCTTCCGCAGGTCTTTTCGCAGCCGCCGCAGCGCTCAGCATAGCCGCACGCTGCACAGTTCGCTCCGCAAATCGCGCTCATGGTCTCATTCCTCCTGTGTTTTGATTTTGGGCTGAGTAAAGTACCATACTTTCCTGCTTATGTCAAGAAAAATGTTTTTTCTGTCCGATTCTTCTTCCCCGATGTGAAAGAAAGCGCTTGCGCAGCGTCGCGGCAGATAGTATACTGGTGAGAAAAAGAGCATGACAGGAAGGAGAAAAACATGACGAATCAGGAAAAGATCGCTCGTCTCTACGAGATTGAGCAGGAAATTGCCGTTTATAACCGCTCCATCGGCAAGCTGCAGTATGACATGACCTGCGCCTGCCCGAGCGAGGGCATGGAGAGAGCCGGGGCGGATATGGCCGTGCTGGGCAAGCACGTGTTTGCCCTGGAGCACGCGGAGGAAACCGTGGCGCTCATCTGTGAGCTTCAAGAAGACGGCGAGGGGCTGGAGCCCCTGCAGAAGAAGCTGGTGGATTACCTCTACCGGGACTACCGGAAAACCAAAAACTTTACGCCGGAGTTCAGCTATGCCTTCGACTGCGCCAAAAACGCCGCCTACGGCAAGTGGCTGAACGCGAAGAAAAACAGCGACTTCTCCCTCTTCCGCGACAGTCTTGCCGAGGTGATCCGCTTCACCCGGGAGGCTGTGGAGCTGCGGGACGAGCGTCCCGCCCTGCTCTATGACGCCTGTCTGGACGATTTCGAGCGCGGCAGCAGCATAGAGAAGGACGACGCCTTCTTTGAGGCGCTCAAGGCCGGCATTGTGCCGCTGCTCAGACGGATTCAGAGCGAGGGCAAGCCCATCCGCACGGATTTTCTCAGCCGCAGCGTGCCCATTCCCGATCAGGAGGCCATTTCCCGCTGGATCGTGGAGAGCGAGGGCATCCGTATGCCGGCGTTCTCCCTCTCCACCACGGAGCACCCCTTCACTACCCATTTCGGGCCGAAGGATGTGCGCATCGCCACCCATTATCACGAGAACAACTATGTTTCCAACCTCTTCTCCATGCTCCACGAAGGCGGCCATGCCCTCTTCATGCAGAACGAGCCTGCGGAGTTTGTGGACGCGCTGGTATTCGACCACATGACCAACGGTATGCACGAGTGTGCCTCCCGCTTCTTTGAAAACTCCATCGGCCGCTCCCGGGGCTTCATCCGCTTTGCCTTCCCCACCGTGCAGCGCTTCAGCCGGGGCGTGTTCGATGATATCAGCGAGCAGGAATTCTATGAAGCCGTGAACGTGGCGGAGCCGGGTCTGATCCGCACGGAGGCAGACGAGCTGACCTACTCCCTGCACATCTGCGTCCGCTATGAGCTGGAAAAGGCGCTCATCAACGGCGAGATCGGCGTGGATGACATTCCTGCCCTGTGGAATGCAAAATACAGGGATTATCTGGGCGTGGAGGTGCCGGACGATGGGCGAGGCTGCCTGCAGGATGTGCATTGGACGGACAGCTTCGGCTACTTCCCCTGCTATGCGCTGGGCAGTGCCTACGGAGCGCAGATCCTTGCTGCCATGAATCGGGAGTTCGATGTGGACGCCGCCGTAGCAGAGGGTCGGCTTGCGGACGTGAGCAGCTGGTTCACTGAGCGGGTGTTCGCCCGCGCCTCCGTTACCGACCCCGACGAGTGGCTCACCGGGATCACCGGGGAGGGGCTGAATGTGCAGTATTTCCTCGACTACCTGAATAAAAAGTTCACCGCGCTCTACGAGCTGTGAAAGAAAACGGGTCCGCTGCAATTTTACATTTTGCGGCGAACCCGTTTTGGTTATTTCAGAATCGTCAGCTCCTTGCTGACATGGTTGAGGATCTCGCAGCCGTCCTCGGTCACGATGACCAGATCCTCGATGCGGACACCGAACTTGCCCGGGAGATAGACGCCCGGCTCGATGGAGAACACATTTCCGCTCCGGGCGGGGGTCTTGTAGGCGGCGCTCACATCGCCCTTTTCGTGTACCTCGCGGCCGATAAAGTGACCCAGCCGGTGGGTAAAATACTCGCCGTAGCCCTTCTCCGCGATGATGCCGCGGGCACAGCCGTCGATATTGCAGAGCAGCTCGCCGTCGCGCACCAGCTTCTCCGCCGCCAGGTTGGCCCGGAGGACGGTGTTATAAACCTCGATATTCTCGGGCGTGGCGGACTGATAGAAGTAGGTGCGGGTCATGTCGGCGCAGTAGCCCTGATAGCGGCAGCCCACATCGATGACAATGGGATCGCCGCTGCGGAGCGGCGTATCGTCGCAGACATGGTGGGGATCGGCGCCGTTGGGGCCGAAGGAGATGTTGGAATCAAAGGAGGTGGTAACGCCGTGCTGGGCATAGATCTCATCCAGCAGCGCGGCGGCCTGCTTCTCGGTGATGCCCTCATGGAGCTTCTCCGTGAGCAGGACGATGCACGCATCGTTGATGCGGGAGGCCTCGCGCATGAGCGCCTTCTCCTCCTCGTCCTTGCAGGCGCGGACATCGTCCACGCAGTCGCTGCCCAGCACATAGCGGCAGGCAGGATTCTTCTCCATCAGCGGCAGGAGCCAGCGGGCAGCAAGCACCTTGTCCACGCCCATGAACTTGCTCTCGCGGAGATGCTCTGCCACGATGGAAACGATATCGTCCGTATCGTCCATGGAGACTACGGGCGCATCGGCCCGGATCTCACCGAAGAGGCGGTTGGCAAAGAAGATGTGCTCACCGCTGCTGCGCAGGCAGAGAGCCCACAGTCTTTCGCCGGGATGCACCATGATGTCGGTCAGATAGCAGATGCTCTGATTGTCGCTGATAAAGAGGGTATCGAGACCCTGCTGCTGCATTTTGTCCAGCACGCGCCGGATCCTGCTTTCGTTCATAACGCTTTCCTCCGTCTGTTTTTTCTTCAGTATAGTCGAAAAATACAGAAAGTGCAAGGGCAAATGCATCATTGCGGACGCATTTGCCCTTCTTCTCAGTGACGGCTGCCTGCGCTCTCACAGTAGATGCAGCGGTACACGGCTCTTTCCCGGTTGGCAAGAGTAAAGATGTGCTTCAATCCCGGCTCCACAGTGGTAATGCAGCGGGGATTGCGGCAGCGGATCACGTCTACCAGCTTTTCGGGCAGGTTCATGTGGCGCTTTTCCATGATCTGGCTGTCACGGATCACGTTTACCGTGCAGTCCGGAGCCAGAAAGCCCAGAATGTCCCAGTCCAGCTCCGTAACGCCGTCCAGCTTGATGATATCCTTGCGGACGTGCTTCCCGCTCTGAACGTTCTGCAGAATGGCAACGGAGCCCTCGCACTCGTCCAGCTTGAGATAGCGGTAAACGGTCATGGCAGAGCCTGCAGGCAGATGGTCAATGACGATGCCGTTCTGAATGGAATCGATTTTCATGCTTTGGCTCCTCCCTGCAGACCCAGCAGCTTCATCATCAGGGCCATGCGGATATATTTGCCGTTGAGCGCCTGACGGAAATAGCAGGCGCGGGGATCGTCATCCACCTCCACGGCAATCTCGTTCACGCGGGGCAGCGGATGCAGCACGGAGAGCGTGCTTTTGCCCAGCTTCATTTTTTCGGCGGTGAGGATGTAGCTGTCACGGAGACGCAGATAGTCCTCCTCGTTGAAAAAGCGCTCCTTCTGCACGCGGGTCATGTAGAGGATATCCAGCTCGCCCAGAGCGCCCTCCAGATCGGTGGTCTCCGCAAAGCTGCAGCCCTTGCTGCGGAGCATATCCCGCACATAGTCGGGGATCTGCAGCTCCTCGGGGGATATGAGCACAAAGCGGGTGTTCTCATAGCGGGACATGGCGGAGAGCAGAGAATGCACCGTGCGGCCAAACTTCAGATCGCCGCAGAAGCCCACGGTCAGATCGCTGAGCCGCCCCTTTTCCCGGGAGATGGTCAGCAGGTCGGTCAGAGTCTGGGCGGGATGGTTATGGCCGCCGTCTCCGGCGTTGATGATGGGCACGGAGGACTTCATGGACGCCACCATGGGTGCGCCCTCCTTGAAGTGGCGCATGGCGATGATGTCCGCATAGCCGCCCACGACCCGGACGGTGTCTGACACGCTCTCGCCCTTGGCGGAGGAGGAGTTGGCCGCATCGGAAAAACCGATGACATGGCCGCCCAGCTCGTACATGGCTGCCTCAAAGCTCAGACGGGTACGGGTAGAGGGTTCAAAGAAAAGTGTGGCCAGCTTCTTGCCCCGGGCAACCTCAGCATAAGCGGCGGGATCGGCAATGATGTCGTTCGCCGTGTCGATCAGCTCGCCGATCTCCTCCACGCTGAGATCCAGAATATCGATGAGATGGCGCATTACTTGCCTCCCATCCAGCTCTCGTCGGAGGGGTTGTCGCGGAAGGCCTTCAGACGGGAAATGTCCTCCGGGGAGATGGCGCCGGTCTCGGCAGCCGCCTCGCAGAGCGCATCAAAGTCGGAGAGGGACACGTTCTTCACATTGGCCTCGGCCAGACGCTCCAGTCCCTTCTTCATGCCATAGGTGAAAATGGAGGCGATGCCCAACACCTCGGCTCCCTCCTCCCGGAGGGCGTTGACTACCTCAATGACGCTGCCGCCGGTGGAGATGAGATCCTCCACCACCACGACCTTCTGTCCGGGCAGGAGCTTGCCCTCAATCTGATTCTTGCGGCCGTGATACTTCGCGCCCGAGCGCACATAGCCCATAGGAAGGCCCAGGATATGCGCCGCGATAACAGCGTGCGCGATGCCGGCCGTGGA
>JAGHSH010000096.1 GCA_018065965.1 Candidatus Apopatocola equi | reverse complement strand
GGGGGGGGGGGGGCGCCGGGGGGGGGCCGGGGGGGGGGGGGGGGGGGGGGCCGCCGGCGTGGGAGCTGCGGTCTCAACTGCCGGAGCAGGGGTGGCAGGCACTTCCGTCGGCCTGTCGGTGCAGCCGGAGAAGAGAAGGCAGAGCAGAAGAAAGGGAAGCAGTTTTTTCATGAATTTGCCTTTCAAAAGAATCAATCGACGATCAGGTGCTCGAAGAGATCGTTTTTCGCCTCGTCCTCGCCCACCAGGGAGCGGTAGAGACCGAAGCGGTAGGAGCTGTAGGGATCGTCCCGGCCCTCTACCAGATGCAGCGCCTTGGCGTATTCGGTGGTGTGGAGCATATAGGCATTCCGCGCGACCTCAAAGCTGCTGAGTCCGCCGAAGGAGGAGAGAGGCGCATCCCAGTCCATGACGGTCTGTGTCTCTGCATTGCCCCAGAGATGAATGTAGGTCTTGGGGATATTCCAGACACCGTAACGGGCGGCGCTTTCGGGGTAGCTGCCTGCATCGGCGGTCTCCTCCAGAACCTCCCGGAGGAGAGAAACCATATAGATATGCTCCTGATGGCCGTATTCCCCGTTCACGTCCTGCGTGAGCAGAACCTCCGGCCGGAAGCGGCGAATGTTTTCTGCCAGATAGGCTCTGCCCTCCGCCGGGGGGATGAAGTCATAATAGCTTTCCTGGTTGACCCCCTTGAAATCCTTGAAAATACCCATGACGGGATAGTGGCGGATCCCCATATACCACAGGGCGTTCAGACAGTCATTCATGCGGGGGTGCTTATCCATCTGATCGGTGAAATACACCACCTGCACTCCCAAACCCCGCTCGGCGGCATAGTAAGGCTCCGCACCGCCGAAGAAGAGAATATCATCGTCATTGTGGGTGGAGAGAACCATCAGATCGGCTTTTTCCAGCGGCGGCTGCCAATCCTGCACCCAGGAGGGAAGGGTACCCTCGGAAAAAACAGAAATATCCACAAGGTTCGCGTGAAAAATGTTGGGATCGAAGGTGAGAGTCACGCTTTCGCAGGGCTCGGGAAGCGTGACCAACTCGTGAAGATAGCCCATTTCCCCGCAGGACAGGGTGAAAGTGTCCCCGCTGACAGAGTAGGGGAGAGGCGGCTCTGCCCAGCAGAGATAAAGACGGGTAAAGGGCGATTCCGAACACAGGACAAGCGGAGAGTAGAACTGCGGATTGGCCAGCGCCGTCGGGTCTCCGGGCTGATAGAGTGAGGAGCCGAGAGAAAAGGCCAGCTCCTGCGCAGGCACCCCGAGTGTGGGTTCAGGCGTCGGCACACTTGTCGGTTCCGGAGAGGGGATCGGTGTGCGCTCCGGCGTCGGTGCGGGTTCGGGAGTCTCGGTCGGCGTTGGAACAGCCATCGTCGGACGAACAGTGCAGCCGACGAGAAGCAGACAGCTGAGCAGAAGGGAAAGCAGTTTTTTCATGGTCATTTACGATACAGGGTCTTCCAGCAGACTCATGGAGGCAGCGTACCACACGCCCTGATGGCGCACGAAGGCGAGAAGATAGCTGTCCTCCAGCTCGGATTCGTTGGTGGTGTACCAGCTCTGGGCGGAGAGCTTCGCCTTGTAGCTTACATTGCAGGTGAAGCAGTCCTCGCCCCGGGGGATGAAATTCTCATAGTTGAGATATTCATAATCAATGGTGGTGTCCGACGCCCAGATCATGGCGGCGGTGGAGTTGGAGAAGTAGTTATAGAGATCGGTGCCGTAGAGCGTTTTCTCCTGTGCGCTCTGCAGATAGCTCCGGTTGCCGGCGGCATAGTTCATGTTGGCCTCAAAGAAGGCCTTGACCAGCGGAAGCTGTTCCTCCTCCAGCGCCTTGTCGCCCACGGGGGTATAGACGATCTCGCCGTCTTCGCCCACGGTCTTGTCGGCCTTCAGCCCCTCGGGGGGCGTGACCTCGATCTCAGGCTGACGGTAGAGGCCGGAGACGGAATAGGTCAGCTGGGCGGCAGAGCAGCCATCACCCAGGAAGCGGTCGAGACCCTCCAGCGGATCGACGCTGCGCGCCGTCAGCTCTGCGTCCGTCAGCGGCACACCGCAGACGGTGACCGTGCTGCCGGCGGGAACGGTAACGGAGAAGCTGTAGCCCTCGCCGCTGCCGGGACGGTAGACGGGCATGCCGTCTTCCTCCACGGCGGTGATCTCCGCGCCCTGCCCATCGGTGACGGTGAGAGCACCGTAGAGGCCTGAGATCTCATAGCGCTGCAGATGCGGCTGCTGTGCATAGCGCTGCTCCAGCGTGCTGAGATCGCTGACGGGAAGATCGTCGGCGGTCAGATAGCGCTCGGAGACTTCCACCCCGTTCAGGTACAGGGGAGAACCGCTGAGGGTTTCCAGCGCGACGGCGGCGGAGGTAAGGGTGTAGGGGGAAATGTAGGGCTCAACGGAGGCAACCTCCCACTGATGGAAGCCGAAGCCGACGCTCTCGCCCTGCCGGAGCGTGATGCGGGCCACATCAGCAGCGCCCGCCTTGATCGTAAACACGGGCTTTTCGGCGGTGGAGACCCCGGCGGCCTCTCGGAAGGAGAAGCTCTTTCCGGCACAGGAGGCGTCAAAATAGGCGTTGAGGATGTCCGTTTCGTTTTCAAATTCGGTGAGAGTCAGAAAGCTCTTAGAGAGCAGCAGGGAGCGGTAATCCTCCTCGCTCTTGCCCTCCATCCACGCGCTGACGGCGTGAGCGCCCCGCCCCTGCTCGTAGGCGGAGAGATAGCGGCTGAAGCCGAAGAGGGCTGCGCCGCCCAGCAGCAGAAAAGCAAGGGAATAGATCAGCAGACCCCGGCGAAAGGCTCTGCGGCGGCTTTTCCTCCGCCGGACAGGCGGATTATCACGGACGGTATTTTTCTCACTCATGGCTGCCCTCCTTGAGAACGATGAAGCCATCGGGAATATAGCGGGGACCGGTCACGGAGGCGCAGGAGTTGATGATCTCGCCCTCATAGACCATGACGGAGGAGGAACCGCCGTCCAGATTGCCCACGTTCAGGGCACCGTAGGCCAGCATGACATCGCACACGTCCTCCAGCGTTGCGCCCAGTGTGCCCACCTGACGGCCGTCCAGCACCAGCAGGAGCAGAGAGCCGTCCGCCCGCTGGCCGATGGCCGTGCGGGGATTGATGCCGCTGTCCAGATTCTGGGTCTGGATCTGACCGTTGATGACCAGAGCGCCGTCGATGGCGCCCTCCATGTTGAAGTTCACCGCATAGCGGATGCCCGCATCCAGCGCACCCTGACCGGAATAGCGGCCCAGCAGCAGACGGCCGTCACCGTCCAGACCCACCACGCTGGAATAATTGGTGTTGGGATTGCCGTAGACGATCTTGCCGTCCTGGATCACCAGACCTGTGGGGATGCCGCCGTTGCCGCGGCCGTTTTCGTCGTTGAAGCCGCCGCCGTTGATGCCGGCAATGCCGTCATACTTGGCGACCATGTCCGTGAGCTGCAATCCGGCGGCCTTGCCCAGATTATCGGAGGTGCCCACGATCACGCTTTTGGGATCCCGGACGATGAGGAGCTTGCCCTTGTAGGTGCTGCCCTTGATCTCAATGAGCTGGAGATAGGGCGTTTCCTCCGCAGGCTCCGCGCCGCCCTCTTCCTTACCCTCGGCGGGGGAGGCAATGTGGATGAGGTTCAGATTCACGCTCTCCTGGGCATCGCCCAGGGCGATGTCCTCCGCAGAGACCTCAAGGAAGGACAGCTCCTTCTCCGAGAGGAAGAGATTGGGAACCCATTTGAGAGCGGAGGTCTCCTTCATGCTGCGGCAGAAAAGCTCTGTCACCGTGGGGGAGGGACCCCGCTCCAGCACATAGATGAGACCGAGGAGCAGTATGACCACCAGCAGCAGCGTGACGAGCACCACCGTAAAGAACCGGCCCAGCCGCCGCAGGGGGGAATTCCATTTTCTTGCGTTTGTCATGGGGGATACTTCCTTTATGTAATATTGGAACATTTTATTATATCCTTATTCCGGAGAATACGCAAGAGAAAAGGTTGAAGAGGGAAGAGAAGGGCACAGAAAAAACTTGCGCCGCCCTGACTCCTGTTGTATACTGTAGCATGGATTCCTGTACGGAGAGAGGAGAACTCATGGAAATTTTTCTCGTGGGTCATGATTATAAATACGCGGCGGAGCAGTCTCTGCTGGTGCTCTATCCTGAGGAGAGGCCGGTTTATCCCGCGGAGCCGTCCGGCGGAAACCGGGTCACGCTCACCCTCACGCGGGGGAACGTCTACGCCGTGTGCGTGTGCGAGCTGCTCTACGGGGGCGTGCGCTCCCGGGGCGAGAGCCGCACGGCATTGGCCGCGCTGACGGATCCGGTGCTGGAGGATCGCTTCCTGCAGCGCTGCGTGAAGCAGGCCTTCTTCAAGGCTGCCGTCAACGGCGGTCACAGCGTGCCCGACTGGGGTTCGCTGACCGGGGTGAGACCCGGCAAGCTGTTCCTCTCTCTGCTCAACGAGGGAAAGAGCGAAAAACAGGCCGTGCGCCATTTCCGCCGGGAGTTCGGGGTATCCGCTGCGCGCACCGAGCTGGTGCGATGCACCACCCGTGCCACCCTGCGCGCCCGGGAGAGTCTGGAGAGCGAGGATGTGTGCCTGTATCTGGGCATCCCGTTCTGCCCCACCCGCTGCGCCTACTGCAGCTTTGTGAGCATCGAGGCTTCCCGGAGCCTGAAGCTGCTGCCGGAATATCTTGCGGCACAGGAGCGGGAGCTGGAGGCCGTGGCGAGAGCCGTGGAGGAGAGCGGGAGGAGGATCGCGGCCGTGTATATCGGCGGCGGCACCCCCACCACCCTCAGCGCCGCCCAGCTTGACAGGCTCTGCCGCCGCACCCGGGAGCTTTTTGACCTGTCCCACAGCCGGGAGTTCACTGTGGAGGCCGGACGGCCCGACACCGTGACGGAGGAGAAGCTCTGCGCCCTCCGGGACA
>JAGHSH010000145.1 GCA_018065965.1 Candidatus Apopatocola equi | reverse complement strand
GCAACCTCAGAGGCGGTCAGCTTGCCGTTGGTCAGGGCGACGGCCCAGTTGTTCTTACCCTCGGGATCGGAGGCACGGCCCAGAACGATGGTGTAGAGACGCTCCACAAAGTCCAGAGCGTTGGTGGAAGCCTTCACCTGATTGCTCAGGTCGATCTTGGTGTGATCCACGGTGCCGGGGATCACGCTGTCGCGGGTGGCGACGGACTTATACTCGGCGCTGGAGATGAACTGGGCATAGACCCAGGAGCGGCTCATGCCGGTGTTGAGGGCATTGACCCAGCTCTGCACCTCGACGGTGCCGGGCACGCGGTCCAGCAGTGTGCGGTACATCACGTTCACGAAGTCGGGGTTGCTCAGACCGCGGCCGCGGAATTCTTCGCTGGTGAAGAAAGCGGTGGCCACGTCGGCGCCGGTCATGCCGCCGTTCACAAGGGCGTTGACCCAGTTGTTGAGCTCGTCCTCACCCACGGCGTCGGCAGCGCGGCCCAGACCCTCGGTGTAAAGACGCATGACGAAGCGGGAAGCGCGGGTATACGCAGTGCCCACGTTGAAGGAAACGCGGAACTGGGCGATGGTGGCGTTCTCATCGGAGATACGGACGTCGGTGTAGTAGCTGCCGATGGGCATGCCCACCACGGGGGTAACACTGACATTGGCCACAGCCTTGGGATTCAGGCTGGGAATGGTGCCGGTGCTGAGAGTAAAGGCGTTGGGATAGCCGCCGGAAAGCTCCACATGCAGCTGGCCGGAAGCGGTGTTGCCGGTGTTCTTCACGCTGACGGTGTAGGCGGGCATGACCTCGTAGCCAAGCTCCACATCGCCGTAGCTCTTGTCTTCCTTGGGCGTGATCTCAATGCCGCGGGAAATGGGATTCCACTCGGCAGTGATGGTGCAGCCGTTGGCGTCGTAGTAGTAAACAGTGTTCTCGGAGAGAGGATTGGCAAAGGTAGCGCCGCCCCAGGTCTTGAACGCCTGGTTCTCGGAAATACCTCTGACGTTGATGGTCATGTTGCCGTGGAACTTGAACACGTCCACGCCCATGGTCTTCTGAGCCTTCTGGGAATGCTCGCTGAAGTACATGGTAACGGTTCTGAGCTTGCTGCAGCTGCTGAAGGCGTTGTTGCCGATGCCGGGCACATCGCCGTCCACCACCAGCTCGGTGATGTAGCTGCGGTAGTTGGCCCAGGGCTGGTCATCGCTCGCGCTGTAGTCAGGCACGGCGGTGGTGCCGCTGATCTCCATGGCGATGTTGAAGCCGCCGTTTTCAGCGGGGAACGCGCCGCTGCCGATGGTGAAGGGCGTACCGCTGGTCTTGTTGCAGGTAAAGTCGTGGATGAGCTTCACATCCGTCAGCGCAACGCAGTTGGCGAAAGCCTGGGCGCCGATGTACTCGGCGGAGCCGGGGATCACCACGCTCTTGAGCTTGACGCAGCCGGAGAAGGCCTGAGAGACGATACTCCGCACACCCTCGTTAACGGAAACCTTCACCAGGTTTGTCTTGAGGTTCGCCCAGGGCTGGGAAGCGTCGTAATCGGGCATGTAGTCATTGCCGGAGATCTCCAGCTCCACGGCAGCGCCGGTGGGCAGAGAGCTGTCGACCATGTCCAGCTTGGCGCCGCCCACGGCCAGATCACGCTTGAGCGTGATGGTGGTCACGCTGCCGCAGGAAGCGAAAGCGTTGGTGCCCAGCTTGGTGACTTCGCTCTCAATGACGATGCGATGAATATCGCCGGAGACGGAGTACCAGGGCGTGTCGCTCTTGGCCGCATAGTCCGTCATAGAGCCGGAGCCGAAAACGTGCAGCGTAGAGCCGTCCTTGTAGATCTTCACGCTGCCGGAGACCCAGGGATCGTTCAGCGTGCCGTTGGCGGCAAAAGCCGCAATGGGCAGCATGGAAACGGCCAGGCAAAGAACCAGCAGGAAGCTCAGAATTCTTTTCTTCATTCTAAAATCACCCCACATAGTAGTCTGCAGATGCGGCTTCTGAACCCGCATCATACGCATTTGTTACTAATTGTAACTTGATGTATCTATTTATACCATAGAGATTCCCGGATTGCAAGCGAAACAAAGAAAAAAACTGCACAAAAAGCAGGCCTGGGTTTTGGTGCTACTATAGAAAAAATCCCATTTACAGGACAAATATGCCTCTATTCGTCTCGGCCCGGCCGGTTTCCGGCCCGGAAACCGGGGAAGATTACAGATAGAACAAAATGTTACAATTGCCCCGCCTTTGTAACGCTTGACATTTTCGGGCTATTTCTGTAAACTCAAATCGGAGAATAAATCCAAATTTTGCCTGATAAGGAGAAGGAAACTATGAGTGAAACACTGGAAGTCATTCGCACTCGCCGCAGCGTAAAGAGCTACAGCGATCAGAGCGTGCCCCGTGAGCTGGTGGAAAAGGTCTGTGAGGCCGGCACCTGGGCTCCCTGCGGCATGGGCAAGCAGGCTCCCATCATTCTGGCTGTGACCAATAAGGAGCTGCGCGACCGTATCGCAAAGCTGAACGCCGCAGTCATGGGCGGCAAGAATGACCCCTTCTACGGCGCGCCCGTGGTTCTGGTGGTTCTGGCCAACAAGGCCGTCGGTACCTATCTCTATGACGGCAGCCTGACCATGGAGAACATGATGCTGGCTGCCCACGATCTGGGTCTGGGCGCCTGCTGGATCCACCGCGCCAAGGAAGTGTTTGCCTCCGAGGAAGGCAAGGCCATCTTGAAGGATC
>JAGHSH010000259.1 GCA_018065965.1 Candidatus Apopatocola equi | reverse complement strand
GCTGCCCATCTGCGCCATGAGAACGATGAGGGCGGTCTGGCGCATATAGGTGGATTTACCGGCCATGTTGGGGCCGGTGATGATGGCCACGCGGTCATCGCCGTCATTGAGCAGGGTATCGTTGGGCACGAAGAGACTGTCCTTCTGCAGCTCCTCCACCACCGGGTGACGGCCCTCCCGGATGTCCAGCACCCGGCTGAGCTCCACCTCGGGCATCACATAGCCGTTGCGCACGGCCACCTCGGCCAGCGTGCAGTAAACGTCCAGCTCGGCCACGGCTCCGGCGGCGGCCTGCAGCTCCTCCACCCGCTCGGCGACCCGCCGCAGCACGTCCATGAACAGATCGTACTCCAGCTTCACCAGCTGATCCCGCGCCCCGACGATGTCCTCCTCCAGCTTCTTCAGCTCGGGGGTAAAATACCGCTCGGCGTTTACCAGCGTCTGCTTGCGGATATATTCGGCGGGCAGCTCCACCGCCCCGGCGGAGTTGGGCACGTCGATATAGTAGCCGAAGACCTTGTTGTAGCCCACCTTCAGCTTTTTGATGCCCGTGCGCTCCCGCTCCCGGAGCTCCAGCTCGGCCACCATGGAGCTGCCGCCCTTTTCCAGCGAGCGCAGCCGGTCGGCCTCCTCGCTGTAGCCCTGCCGGAGAATGCCGCCCTCCCGGACGGAGAAGGGAGGCTCATCGCAGATGGCCCGGCGCAGAAGATTGTGCAGCTCGATAAGCGGATCGGTGCCGCTGAGCTCCCGCAGGGCCGCGGAGCGGTATTTCCCCAGTGAGGAAAAGAGCTCGGGCAGCGCGGCGAGGTAGGTACACATGGAGAGCATATCCCGGCCGTTGGCGCTGCCGTAGACTGCCCGGGCGCAGAGCCGCTGAATGTCGCCCACGCTCCGGAGCAGCACGCGGAGCTCCTGCCGACCTACGTTGTCATGATAAAGCTCCTCCACGGCGCCCAGCCGGCGGCGGATCGCCACGGCGGAGAGCAGGGGACGCTCCACCCAGGAGCGGAGCATCCGCCCGCCCATGGGGGTCATGGTCTTGTCGAGCACGCCCAGCAGACTGCCCTTCTTCTCCCCGGTGCGGAGATTTTCCGTCAGCTCCAGAGAGCGCAGAGCCGTGGCGTCCAGCTCCATGTAGCGGCCGCGGGTGAACACATCCGGCCGCCGCAGCTGCGCCATGTTCCCCTTCTGGGTCGCCGACAGATAGCTCAGCAGCCCGCCCAGCGCCAGAGCGGAGAGAGGGCTGTCCAGTCCCAGCGCCGCCGCATCGGAGCCGTACTGCTTTTCCAGCGCCTCAGCCGTGCCCAGCTTGCCGAAGCGGCTGTCATCGGCCTCAAAACGGAAGAGCGCGTTCATCAGATAATCCCGGATCTCCCGGCACTCGGCGGCGTTGACGTTCATCACCGTCTCCCGGGGACGGAAGCGGGAAAGCTCGTTGCGCAGGTGCTGCGCCGCGCCGCTCTCAAAGGCGGCCACGCAGACCTCGCCGGTGGACACGTCGCAGAAGGCGGCCGCCCCCTGTGCGCCGTCCAGATAGAGGGCGCAGAGATAGTTGCTCTCCCCCTCGTTGAGCATGGAGCTCTCCAGCACGGTGCCGGGGGTGATGATGCGGATCACGTCCCGCTTCACCAGCCCCTTGGCCAGCGCGGGATCCTCGATCTGCTCGCAGACGGCCACCTTGTAGCCCTTGGCGATGAGCCGGGCAATGTACTGCTCGGCGGCGTGGTAGGGCACGCCGCACATGGGGGGCTGCTCCTCCTCGCTCTTGCCCCGGTCGCGGGTGGTTAGCGCCAGATCCAGCTCCCTGGATCCGACTACGGCGTCCTCGTCGAACATTTCGTAGAAGTCGCCCAGCCGGAAGAAGAGCAGGCAGTCGGCGTGCTCGGCCTTGATGGCGTTATACTGAGCCTTCATGGGCGTGTTTTCTGCTGGCATAATGATCCTCCAGGCCTGTCAATCGAAAAGGTGTTTTTCTTATTTCAGCTCGCCGAAGAGCGAGTACATATTGTTGCCGGTAATGTGAACATCCCGATAGCTGCCGATGAAAGCGGGGTCGGCCATGAGATGCACCAGCCTGCCGCCCTCCGTGCGGGCGGTGAGCTCGCCGGGGGTGTTGGGAGAGCAGCCGTCGATCAGCACCCGGAAATCCCGGCCCACGCACTCGGCGTGACGGCGCTCGCTGATCTCGTTGGCCAGCGCCACCAGCCGGTCGAAACGGTTCTGGATCTCCTCCCGGTCGGCGTTGTCGGGCAGCTCGGCGGCCTTAGTGCCGGGACGGCGGGAATAGATGAAGGTGAACATGGAGTCGTATTCCACCTGCCGCACCAGATCCAGCGTCTGCCGGAAATCCTCCTCGGTCTCGCCGGGGAAGCCCACGATCATGTCCGTGGTAATGCAGAGCTCGGGAATGAGCCGCTTGGCGCTCTCCACCTTGCGGAGATATTCCTCGGCGGTGTAATGCCGGTTCATGGCCTTGAGAATGGCCGTGGAGCCGGACTGGACGGGCAGGTGCAGCTGCGGCATGACCTTGGGCTCGGTGCCCATGACCTCAAAGAGCTTGTCGGTGGCGTCCTTGGGGTGGCTGGTCATGAAGCGGAGCCGGTAATCCCCGTCAAACTGTGCCGCCGCCTTCAGCAGATCGGCAAAGTCCATGTTGCCCTCCAGCTCCTTGCCGTAGGAGTTCACGTTCTGCCCCAGCAGGGTGATGTCCTTGTACCCGGCCTCCACCAGCTGCCGAACCTCCTGCAGCACGTCCTCATGGCGGCGGGAGCGCTCCCGCCCCCGGACATAGGGGACGATGCAGTAGGTGCAGAAGTTGTTGCAGCCGTTCATGATGGCCAGCCAGGCCTTTACGCCCTCCTG
Organism: Candidatus Apopatocola equi; assembly: GCA_018065965.1. GTDB lineage: Bacteria > Bacillota > Clostridia > Oscillospirales > Oscillospiraceae > Apopatocola > Apopatocola equi. The sequence continues at coordinate 1,587 of JAGHSH010000259.1, read as the reverse complement.
CCGCAGCCGGGGCAGATCCTCGGCGATCACGCCCTCGCTGTCCTCGGCGGAGAAAACGCGGCCCTTGTTCCCCGGCCTGCCGTGTACCTCCCGGGCCTTCATCAGCAGCTCGGGGAAGCGCCAGACCTCGTGGGGGCCGAAGCAAAGATCCACCACCTGAAAGCTCCTGCGGATCCGCTCCCGGATCTCCTCCTTCTGCGCCATGCAGCCGCAGAGCGCCACGATCAGCTCGGGATTCCGTTTCTTCCGGTGGACGAGCGCACCCACATTGCCGAACACACGCATTTCCGCGTGCTCCCGGATGGCGCAGGTGTTGACCACGATCACGTCGGCCTGCTCCTCGTCCTCGGTCATGGCATAGCCCATGTCCCGCAGCCAGCCACGAAGGATCTCGCTGTCGCTTTCGTTCTGCTGGCAGCCATAGGTATCCACCAGCGCATAGTGCTGCCGCTCCGCATTCAGAACGGTTTTCAGCTGGGCGCAGAGCAGACGCTGCTCGGCGATGCGGCTATCCTCGATCTCCTGACGAACGTACATGGGCTACTCCTTTATATAAGAGAGAAATTATCTGTTCAGACACTCTATCATAGCATTTCCCACTGGAAATTTCAACGCCTTTGCGCTATAATGGAAGGCAGAAATTCAAGCTGCGGAGGTGGCCTATGCCTCAAATCAACATACTCTCTGCCCACGTGGCAGACCTGATAGCCGCCGGTGAGGTAGTGGAAAAGCCCGCCAACGCCGTGAAGGAGCTGCTGGAAAACTGCTTTGACGCCGGCGCCCGGAGCGTGACCGTGGAGATCCGCGGAGGCGGCCGGGAGTATATCCGCATCACCGATGACGGCTGCGGCATGAGCCCCGAGGATGCGGGCATCTGCTTTCTGCGCCATGCCACCAGCAAGCTCTCCGACGAGCGGGGGCTGGAGGCCATCGGCACCATGGGCTTCCGGGGTGAGGCACTGGCCGCCATCTCCAGCGTGAGCCGCATGGTGCTCACCACCCGCCGCCACGGCAGCCCCAACGGCGTCCGCGTGGAGCTCACCGCCGGGGAGATCGACTCCATGGGTGAGGTGGGCTGCCGGGAGGGCACGGTCATCGAGGTGCGCGACCTCTTTTACAATACCCCCGCCCGACTGAAATTTCTCGGCACCGACCGCGCCGAGGGACTGGCCTGCGTGCAGACCGCCCTGCGCTCGGCCATGGGTCGGCCGGAGATCTCCGTGCGCTGCATCCGGGACGGCGCGGAGCAGTTCTTCACCCCCGGCGACGGGAAGCAGGAGAGCTGCGTTTATGCGCTGCTGGGCCGGGAAACGGCGCTGGACTTTCTGCGTGTGGATGCGCAGGGGGACGGCGTGAGCTGCACGGGCTTCATCTCCGCCCCGGAGCATTGCCGGGGCAACCGCACCGCCCAGTTCTTTTTCTGCAACGGCCGCCCCATCCGCTCCCAGAAGCTCTCTGCGGCGCTGGAGCAGGCCTATAAAAACGCGGCCATGGTGGGCAAATTTCCCGCCTGCGTGCTCTATCTTACCCTGAACCCCGCGGCGGGGGGCGGGGACGGGCCCCCCCCCAAAGCCGCGGGGGGGGGGG
>JAGHSH010000076.1 GCA_018065965.1 Candidatus Apopatocola equi | reverse complement strand
CGGAGCGGCATACTCGATCTCCGCCGGGAAAGAGCACAGCTCCCGGCGTCTCAGGCGGCGCGTCAGCGTCAGCTCTCCGTTTTCCGGCATCATGACCCCCAGCACCGCCTCCTGCTCCCGGGAAAAGACCGACAGGCGCACCAGATAACCCGGGTCGGTGCAGCGGGCGCTCATGCGGGTATAAAGTCCCTCCTGCTCCGTTTTGAGCGTCCCGGCAAGCTCCCCCCGGATATAGATCGGATAGTCCATAAAAAATCACCCCCCGCAAGTCTATGCGGAGGGTGATCGCATTATGACCGGGGGCCCAGCCCGAAGCTCACGGCAATGGCATCGTCCACGCGGCCCATGACCGCGTCGGGCAGCTTGCCCATGTGCTCCCGGAGCCGGGATTTGTCCAGCGTCCGGATCTGCTCGCAGAGGATCACGCTGTTGCAGCGCAGGCCGCAGCTTGCCCCCTCCAGCTCGATGTGTGTAGGCAGCCGCGCCTTTCCCGTCTGGGAGGTAATGGCGGCGGCAATGACTGTGGGGCTGTGGCGGTTGCCGGTATCGTTCTGAACGATAAGCACCGGGCGCATGCCCCCCTGCTCACTGCCCACCACCGGGCTCAGATCCGCAAAGTATATATCTCCCCGTCTGACTGTGTTCATGGTACTGTCACTCTCCGATGCAGCTTGCTCGCCCGTACTATCCTATGTAGGGCGTGTACGGGTAGCATCCCTCGCAGAGCGATTTTTTATACCTGCCGCCTCATTCGGTGTAAATTATCGGCACGCGGGGGCTGATGCCGCAGAGGATCTCATAGCTGATGGTACCGGCCAGTGCCGCCAGCTCATCCACGCTCTTTTCTTCCGAGAACACCGTGGCCACATCCCCGACCTTCACGCCCGGCAGGTCGGTCACATCCACCATGCACATATCCATGCAGATGCGTCCCACCTGTCTGCAGCGCTGACCGTTGATGAGCAGCTCCAGCCGGCCGGAAACGCTGCGGGGCAGGCCGTCGGCATAGCCCATGGGCACCACAGCCAGGGTGGTATCCCGCTGCGCCGTCCAGAGGCCGCCGTAACTGATGGCGTCGCCCTTTTTGTGATATGTCAGGGCGGCGATGCGGCTGTAGACGCTCATGAGAGGCTTCAGCTCCACACCGCAGTGGTTTTCATCGGGATAAAGCCCGTAGGTCAGCAGACCCGGGCGCACCATATCGTGCTGATACTCCCGGTAGGAGAGCATACCGCCGGAATTGCAGCAATGGCGCAGCGCCAGCTTCACGCCGCTGAGCGCCTCCACGGTATCGCAGCCGTGCTCAAACAGCTCATGCTGCCGGCGGGTATATGCCTCGCCGCCCACCGTATCGGAAAGGGCAAAGTGGGTAAAGCAGCCCTCGCAGATCAGATTCGGCAGCTTCGCGGCCTCGGCGGCTTCCCGCAGCGCATTTTCGTCCGCAGCCCGGAAGCCCAGACGGCCCATGCCCGTGTCCAGCTTCAGGTGGATCTTCAGCTTCTGGCCGGGACGGAGCGCCGCGGAGAGCGCTCTTGCCTTCTCCAGACTCTCCACCTCCTGGGTGATGTCCAGCTCTGCCAGCTCGGGGGCATACTCCCCCGCCGTAGCGCCCAGAATGAGGATGGGCAGAGTGATGCCCTCATGGCGCAGCTCCGCTGCCTCGTCCAGACAGGCCACTGCCAGATAGCGTGCGCCCAGCTTCTGCAGCTTCTCCGCCACCCTGACGGCGCCGTGGCCGTAGGCATTGGCCTTCACCACACCCAGAAAGCCGGTGTCATCCCTGAGCAGGGCGCGCATGGTGTTTACATTGTGCTCCAGTGCGGAGAGAGAGACCTCCGCCCACGTTCTTTTTTTCCTGTTATCCATTTCTCTGTTCCGTTCCCACTGTAAAATCTGATATTTCCATCCAAAGCTCCCGCTCCCCGTTCACGAAAAGCTCCGCGAAGCAGGGGCAGAGAGCCTCGTCATAGCCAATGGAAAGCTCCGCGCCGTCCTCCAGCCCATAGAAGGCCGTGATGCATCCGCCGCTCTGCACATAGCGCAGGAGATATCCCCGCTGCAGCACCCGACAGAGCAGGGGCAGCGCCGACACGGGGCTCTGCTCCGTCCCCAGTGAGGGCAGCACCAGCACCGCGCCGTCATAGGACAGGCGGCTGCTCTCGCCCCAGGAGACTCTGACCTCCCGCAGCTCCTCCGGCGCAAGGAGGGTAAGCTCCCCCTCCTCCCCCGCAGCGGACACCTCCCCGGCAAATTCCCAAACCGCGCCCTCCGAGAGCACGGACACCCGGGCGGTGAAGCACAGGGGGGCTGAGGCGAATTCCTGCCGGCGCTCCAGCAATCTCTCCTCCGTCCGGGAGGAGCAGCCGGAGAGCAGCAGGGAGAGGATCAGAAGAGCTAATTCCATGTGTTCCTCCTTGACAGACAATGTACCGCATGGCAGAGGATATTATATACCCGGTGGGAATATTCGTCAATTTTTTCGGCAAGTTTTTCTTGCAAGATGAGAAAAAAAGTGGTATAAAAGGCAGGTGAACAGCATTGAGCGGGAAAATAACGGAAACCCCCCGGAGCAGAGAACGGATGTCGGCGGCTGAGAGCATCCGGCGGGCGAGGGGCGGTTTGGTTCGCCCGTGAGCTCCGGCCAATCCCCGGCGGGCTTCGCCCGTTACCGCGAAGAGAGTGCGGACGCCTGCGTCCGAATCCGGGTGGTACCGCGGAAGAGAGTCTTTCGTCCCCAGAGGCATGGGGATGGAGGGCTGTTTTTTTATCCCTCGCAGTTACAATATTTTTTCACATACAACGCAGGAGGAAAAACCATGAAAGAAAAGTTAGAGGCTCTGCGGAATGCGTCCCGCGCCCTCATCGACGAAGCGCTGGACATGGAGGCGCTGGAGGCGCTGCGGGTTCGCTATCTGGGCAAAAAGGGCGAGCTCACCGCGCTGATGAAGGATATGCGTTCTCTGAGCGCCGAGGAGCGCCCTGTGATCGGCGCACTGGCCAACGAGGTCCGCACGGCGCTGGAGCAGGAGCTGGAGAGCCGGAAGGCCGCCCTGGCGCAGAAGCTGCAGGAGCTGAAGCTGGAGAGCGAGACCGTGGACGTGACCGTGCCCGGCGAGGTGCGGTGCATAGGCGTGGAGCACCCCATGAACCAGGTGCTGCATGAGATCGAGGACATCTTCGTCTCCGTGGGCTTTACCCTGCTGGACGGCCCCGAGGTGGAGCGCGCCGACTATAACTTCACCCGGCTGAACACCCCCGACAATCACCCCGCCCGGGAGTGGACCGACACCTTCTATTTTGATGAGGAGAGCATCAACCTGCTCCGCACCCAGACCAGCGGCATGCAGATCCACGCCATGGAGGACAAGGGCGTGCCTCTGCGGGTGATCATCCCCGGCCGCGTGTACCGCAAGGACGAGGTAGACGCCACCCACTCCCCCATGTTCCACCAGATCGAGGGTCTTGTGGTGGACAGGGGCGTGACCATGGCCGATCTGAAGGGCACGCTGAACATGCTGGTGCGCAGCCTTTACGGCGAAAAGACCGTGACCCGTTTCCGTCCCCACCACTTCCCCTTCACCGAGCCCAGCTGCGAGATGGACGTGCAGTGCCACGAATGCGGCGGCAGAGGCTGCCGGGTCTGCAAGGGCGAGGGCTGGATCGAGATCCTCGGCGCGGGCATGGTACACCCCAAGGTGCTCGCCGGCTGCGGCGTTGACCCCAACGAGTATTCCGGCTGGGCCTTCGGCATGGGTCTGGAACGGCTGGCCATGCGCCGCTACAGCATCAGCGATCTGCGTCTGATCTTCGAGAACGACGTCCGCTTCCTCGAACAGTTCGAATAAAGCGCTTAGCGCTTCGATTGGAACGCCTGAGGCGTTCCAATCGAGTTACTCGCGCTTATCGCGGCGGCAAAGCCGCCTTGGTCGGCGCGAGGGCGCATCAATAGAATGCGCCTCAGGGTATTTTTATCCGGGCGAAGCTCGGATAAAAATGATTTCAAATGACAGTAAGGAGAATCATCAATATGCAATTATCCAGAAAATGGCTTAATGAATATACGACCGTCACGGTGGGTGACCGGGAGTTCGCCGAGGCCATGACCCTCTCCGGCTCCAAGGTGGAGGTGACGGAGGATCTGTCCGAGAGCATGCACGGCATCGTTGTGGGCAAGGTGCTCTCCCTCGCCCGCCACGAGAACAGCGACCATATGTGGGTCTGCTCCGTGGACGTGGGCGGCGAGACTCCCCTGCAGATCGTCACCGGTGCGCAGAATGTCAGCACGGGCGATCTGGTGCCCGTGGCCACCGATGGCTCTCTGCTGCCCGGCGGCAAGGAGATCCGCACCGGCGAGCTCCGGGGCGTGAAGAGCGAGGGTATGCTCTGCTCCCTCAAGGAGCTGGGTCTGACGCTCCACGATTATGCCTATGCCATTGAGGACGGCATCTGGATCCTGCAGGAGGGCGACATTGCCCTCGGCACGGACATCCGCACCGTTATCGGCGCAGACGACCATGTGTGGAGTTTGAGATCACCCCCAACCGTCCCGACTGCCTGAGCGTGATCGGTCTGGCCCGGGAGGCCGCCGCCACCTTCGGCACGGAGCTGAAGCTTCACACCCCCGTGGTCAAGGGCTCCGGCGGCGACATCCGCGCTCTGGCCTCCGTGACCATTGACGAGCCCGCCCTCTGCCCCCGCTACACCGCCCGGCTGGTGAAGAACGTAAAGATCGCTCCCTCCCCCGCCTGGATGCGCGAGCGGCTCCGCAACAGCGGCGTGCGCCCCATCAACAACATCGTTGACATCACCAACTATGTGATGCTGGAGTACGGCCAGCCCATGCACGCCTTTGACTTCTCCTGCGTGGAGGGCGGCAAAATCGTCGTCCGTCTGGCCCGGGAGGGCGAGAGCATCACCACCCTCGACGGCAATGTGCGCGCCATCACCCCCAGTATGCTCTGCATCTGTGACGAGCAGAAGCCCGTCTGCGTGGCAGGCGTAATGGGCGGCGCCAACAGCGAGATCGTGGGCGACACCGCCATGGTGCTCTTCGAGAGCGCCAACTTTGACGGCACCTCCGTGCGCCGCACGGCGCTGGCGCTGAATATGC
>JAGHSH010000230.1 GCA_018065965.1 Candidatus Apopatocola equi | reverse complement strand
GAACATGAAGGGGCAGGCCATGGGCGTGCTGGTAAAGCTGCAGAGCGCCTCTGCCTTTGAATCCCCGGAGATCCTCGCCATTGACGAAGAAAAGCTGGAGCGCTTCTTCGCCGAGCGGAGCGAGCTGGAGACCTACCGCCGCCCGCTTTACAGTATCCGCCGCCGTGCTGCCCATACGCTCTCCGAGAAGGAGGAGCGCCTGCTCTCTATGGCCGGTGAGATGGGCAGCGCCCCCGGCTCCCTTGACAGCGTGTTCCACAATGCCAGTCTCCGCTACAGCGACGCGGTGGACGCGGAGGGCGGAAAGCACCCCCTCACCGATGGCAGCCTTGTCATGCTGCTCACCGAGAGCGACCGCACGCTGCGCCGCAGCGCCTTTGAAAACTTCTATGCCGTGCTGGATCAGTTTAAGGCCACCTGCGCCGCACTGCTGGATGCTCAGTTCAAGGCTCTGCGCTTCGAGAGCGAGGCTCGGGGCTACGCCGGCACGCTGGAGGCCGCTCTGGACGGCACCGAGGTGCCCACATCGGTTTACCATAATCTGATTTCTGCCGTTCATGAGAACCTTGAACCCATGTACCGCTATGTCCGTCTGCGCCGGAAGCTGCTGGGCGTGGACGAGCTGCACATGTACGATGTGTACACGCCGCTGGTGCCGGACTGCTCCGTGACCGTTCCCTTTGCGGAGGCAAAGGAAACCGTGCTGGAGGCTCTGAGCGTACTGGGCGAGGATTACACGGCGCTGCTGAAGCAGGGTTTTGAAAACCGCTGGATCGATGTCTATCAGAACGAGGGCAAGCGCTCCGGGGCGTATTCCACGGATGTGTCCCGGCCCCACCCCTATGTGCTGTTGAACTACAAGGGCACGCTGGATGATATGTTCACCCTTGCCCATGAGATGGGGCATGCCCTCCACAGCTATCATTCCACTGCCGCCCAGCCTGTCTGCACCTCCGATTACGTGATCTTCGTGGCAGAGGTGGCGTCCACCTGCAACGAGGTACTGCTCATGCGCCATTTGCTGGAGAAAACCACCGAGCCGAAGCAGCGCGCCTACCTCATCAACCATTTTCTGGATTCCTTTAAGGGGACGGTCTACCGCCAGACCATGTTTGCGGAGTTTGAACGCTTTATGGGCGAGCTTTCCGACCGGGGCGAGACGCTGACGGACGGGGTGCTCTGCGAAAAGTATCTGGAGCTCAACCGGCTCTATTTCGGCCCTGACATGGTTTCCGATCCACAGATCGCCCTGGAATGGGCCCGCATCCCGCACTTCTTCTATGACTACTATGTCTTCCAGTACGCCACCGGCTTCTCCGCCGCTGTGGCCATTGCCGAGCGCATTCTCCGGGAAGGGGAGAGCGCGGTAGCGGATTACAAGCGCTTTCTCTCCGGCGGCTGCAGTGCCGACCCCATCAGCCTGCTGAAGCTCGCCGGGGTGGACATGAGCACCCCGGAACCCGTCAGCGCGGGCTTGAAGCTCTTCGCCGAGCTGGTGGAAGAGCTGGAAAAACTCAACGGCTGAGCTGGGAGGCTGCCTTTGCAGTGATCTGCCGTAGCTTCGGCATCGTCTGCGAATAAACGAGATAAAAAACAGCCGCAGGGAGCTTTCAAAGCTCCTTGCGGCTGTTGCTATGGAATCGGTTTTTATTTTCAGGCGGCTTTTCCTGCGCTCACTCTGCGGTGGACGGCCTTCCAGATCTCACTGGCGGGGATCAGAGAGGCGGCCAGACCCAGCGCGATGCAGAACTCCGTCAGGCTCACGGCGGTGAAGCCGAAGAGCTCGCAGAGGAAGGGAATGCCGATGACGCCCACGGTGAGCACCACAGTCAGTGCCAGAGAACCCCAGAGCCACTTGTTCTGCTTCTTCATGGCGAAGAGGGACTGGGTCAGGGAGCGGTTGCAGAAGGCCTGGAACATCTCGGCAAAGTTGCAGGTCAGGAATGCCATGGTCATGCCGTCGGCGCTCTGAGCGATGCTCCATGTGCCGGTCTCGATGCGGTCGCCCAGCAGGTAAGAGAAGAATACCAGCGCGCCGATGAACAGACCCTGCAGCAGGATGACCAGCGCACCGTTGCCGCCGAAGAGACTTTCGTCGGAGGAGCGGGGCTTGCGGCGCATGATGCCCTCCTCGGCTGCTTCCATGCCCAGAGACAGACCCGGGGCGGAGTCGGTGACCATGTT
>JAGHSH010000093.1 GCA_018065965.1 Candidatus Apopatocola equi | reverse complement strand
TGAGCCGCCGCAGCCGGGATCAGCGGAGCGCCCTCTGGGTGCTGCTGGCACTGGCGGTGAACCCCTGGCACGTGCTGCTGAGCCGCTGGGCGCTGGAGAGCAATGTGCTGCCCTTCATGCTCCTGCTGGGGATCTACTGTCTGGAGCGCACCGCAGAACGGGAGGAATGGCTCATGGGGGCGGCAGCCGCCCTCGCCCTCTCGCTCTATGCCTACGGCACCGCCTTTTTCTTCCTGCTGCTCTTCCTCCCGGCGGCCTCTGTCTGGCTGTGGCGGGGAAGGCGCACCTCTCTGAAAACCTATTTTCTCTCACTGGGCATCTTCATTCTTCTGGCCCTGCCCGTTACCCTCTGCCAGCTGCGCAATGCGCTGGGCTGGGGGGCGGGGAAGTTCCTCTGGCTCTCTCTGCCCGCCCTCTCCGAGGGACGGCAGAACGCGACGAGCATCCTCGGCGGCGGCAGCCTTACGGGCAATTTTGCCGCCCTGCTGCGCCTGCTCTGGACACAGAGCGACGGCCTGCTGTGGAACGGCTTTACGCCCTACGGCCTTTTCTACGGGAAGTGCGGCCTGCTGCTGAGTCTGACGGGGCTTGCCGTTTCCCTGCGGGAGCGGCGGGATGTGCCCATGCTGCTGTGGCTGCTCTCCGCCTTTCTCGCCTGCGGCTGCATCGATGTGAATGTGAACCGGGCCAATATGCTCTTCCTGCCGCTGGTCTTTTATCAGGGACGGGGACTGCAGGCCCTCTCCTCGCTGCTGCACTGCCGCAGCATCCCGGCTGCCGCGGCGCTGCTGGCCGCCGCGTGCTTCGCCTTCAGCTGCTTCGGCAGCTATGCCCAAAGGCTGGCTCCCTGCTTCTATGACGGACTCTGCCCCTGCATTGCCGAGGCCTCGGAGCGGGAGACGGGCACGAAGTTCCTGAGCTTCGATGTGAATATGCCTTATATCTATGTGCTCTTCACCGAGCAGATGCCCCCGCAGACCTTTCAGCGCAGCGTGCGCTATATGAACCCGGACGCGCCCTTTGAGTGGGTCACCGCCGTGGAGGGCTGGCACTTCGGCCGCGAGCCCGAAGGGGAGAGCTGCGCCGTCCTGCGCGCCGACCGGGTGCCGCCGGCGTATGCCGTGGTCTCCCGGCACGGGGAGTGGTGCGTGTGCGTTCCTGCCGGGGAAGCATAAAACCTGTCATTTTTTTTAGGAGGATATATCCCATGAAAAAATTCGCAGCGGAATTCAAGCAGTTCATCTCCCGGGGCAATGTGGTAGACATGGCCGTGGGCGTGGTGGTGGGCTCTGCCTTTACCGCCATCGTCAACTCTCTGGTCAAGGACATTGTGACCCCGCTCATCGGCCTGATCTTCGGCGGCATCGATTTCACCGGACTGAAGATCGTTTTTGCCGAAGCCACGGAGACCACGGCGGAGCTGGCGCTCTGCTACGGCAACTTCATTCAGGCCATCGTGAACTTCCTGCTGGTGTCTCTGGCCATCTTCAGCGTGGTCAAGGCCATGAACAACTTCCGCCGGAAGGAAGAGGAAGCGCCCGCCGAGCCTGAACCCGAAGCTCCTGCCGAGCCCTCCGAGGACATCCTGCTGCTGCGCGAGATCCGCGACAGCCTGAAGAAGTAAAGGGGACGGCGTCATGCGTGAACTGCTCTCCTCGGGACGCTCTCTGCCGGAGGCCTACCATCAGGCGCTGCTGCTGCTGGAGCAGTACGGCGAGATCACTCCCTGCCCGGATTACAATACCACCCAGCGCGAGTGCAGCATGACTCTGTATGTGGAGCAGCCCCTCGCCGAGCCCCGCATTTCCCGCCTGTTCATCGGCGGCTTCATGGAGCTGGAGCAGTACCGGCAGGAGATGCTGGACGGCATTCTGGATTTTGAGATCGGCCGGGGCAACTGGGAATATACCTACCATGCCCGCATCGCCGTGCAGTATCCCTTCATTCTCCGGGAGCTGCGCCGCAACAGCGACAGCCGCCGGGCGGTCATCGATGTGCGGGACTGGCGGCATGACAGCGCCGAGGGCAACACCAACCCGGCCTGCCTGCAGCACCTGCAGTTCTTCATCCGCAGCGGTGCGCTCCATGCCAAGATCCTCTTCCGCTCCAACGACGCCTGCGAGGCGACCTTTATGAACAGCTATGCGCTCATCTGCCTGCAGGAGCGCCTGGCCGGGGAGCTGGGCGTGGAAATGGGCAGCTTCACCCTTCGCGCCAATTCCTTCCACTGCTATGAGAAGAACTTCGGTCTGCTGGAGGGCTACTGCCGCCGCATCCGGCAGGCGGAGGAGAGCGACGAGCTCTGCTATTTCTACGAGGGCGACTGGAAGGAGCTTATGCTCTCTGCCCGCAGCGAGATCGAGGCCAAGGTGGCCGAACTGAAAAGCCGGGACTGATACATAGACAGTGACCGCACAGCCGCGGAGCCGCGTTTTTTCAACGGGCTCCGCGGCTGTCTGCCGTTTGCGGTTCAAAGCACAAAAAACGGGGGCAGAGCGGCTTTCTTTCTTGTACTGTCGGTACATTCCCTTTGCATTTCGCGGCGTGATATAATATCCGCAGGATCACTCGGGGTCTGTGAACCCGGGAAATAATAAAATGAGGAGAACTGAAAATGGCTAAGATTCCTTTTGACGAGAAAGAACTGGCCGTTGCTTACACCATTCCCAATCGCTTCGATCCCGCTGCTCCCGGCACCGATGTCTACACCTTCCCCATGGATCCCGTGGAGAACTACAAGAACCTGTTCTTCGGCGAGCCCGAGTGGATGCCCATGGGCATCGAGACCAGCTTCTTCTGCCCCGCCGTTATCCCCGACAACATCGCCCGCGGCTTCGTTTTCGCTGCCAACCGCCCCGATCCCAAGGACTTCGGCGGCAAGGATATGTTCGGCATCGAGTGGGAGTACGTTCCTCTGGTCGGCGGCTCCATGGTCCGTCCCGGCAAGCCCTTCATGGAAGACGCCAATGAGTGGTACGACAAGCTCGTCTGGCCCGACATCGACTCCTGGGATTGGGAAGGCGACGCCAAGATCAATGAGCAGTTCCTGGCTCCCGATAAGGCCAATATGCTTTGGCTGCTGAACGGCGCCTGGTACGAGCGTCTGGTCTCCTTCATGGACTTCGAGGGCGCTGCCATGGCTCTCATCGACGATGATCAGAAGCAGGCCGTCAAGGATCTGTTCGACAAGACCACCGATCACTACATCCGCATCGTTGACAAGTGCTGCGAGGTCTACGGCGACAAGATCGCGGGCTTCACCGTGCACGATGACTGGGGCGCCCAGGCTGCTCCCTTCTTCTCTCCCGCCGTCGGCGAAGAGATGATCGTTCCCTACATGAAGCGTCTGACCGACCACATCAAGTCCAAGGGCAAGATCGCTGAGCTGCACTCCTGCGGCAAGCTGGAGCCCCAGGCCAAGAACTTTGTCAAGGCCGGCTGGCAGCTGTGGAGCCCCATGGCTATGAACGATTTCGATCAGCTCTTCGAGCTGGTCGGCGACAAGCTGGTCGTTTCCATGGCCGTTCCCAACGATCCCGCTGCTCCCGAGGAAGAGCAGATCAAGGCCGGCGAGGATTTCGCGGCCAAGTACTGGACCAAGGACAAGAAGTTCATCGGCTCCGCCTTCGGCGTCATGACCAACGCCCGCCGCAAGGGCATGTACATCGCTTCCCGCAAGGTGTAAAGCGTCCGATTGCCTTCCTTCGCCCCGCGCCGGAGGACAGCCGTCCGCCGGCGCGTGCGTTGGCAGACAAGCAATATACCGAGATCAGCAGCAATGCTCTTCTCGGTATATTTTTTTGCGGCCTTCAAGGAGGCTGCGAAAGAAAAGACTCCTTTACGCTGAACTGAAAAGATCCGGGGAGATTGTTCCGGTCTCCCCGGATCTTTTCAGTTTTGTGCAATTTTACTCCGCTAACGCTTTAGCGAACTACTAAATTATCGAATTACCATATTGACAAATCCGAAACGGAGGGGTACAATTCAGACATTCAAAAAAAAGAGGAGAAAAATCCAATGAAAAAGATTCTTGCATTCACTCTGGCAGCCGTAATGCTGCTCTCTCTCGTGGGCTGCGGCGGCGCCAAGGCCGAGACCAAGGACCGTCTGGCCATGATTAAGGAAAAAGGCTATATCGAAATGGCCACCGAACCCTATTGGGCTCCCAACGAGTTCATCGATCCCTCCAAGAGCGGTGACGAGCAGTATGTGGGCATGGACATCGAGCTGGGCAAGGCCATTGCCGAGAAGATCGGCGTGGAGCTGAAGCTGGTGCCGCTGGAGTTCACCGCGGTGCTCTCCGGCGTGACCGAGGGTAAGTATGACATGGGCATCTCCGCTCTGGCCTGGAGCGAGGAGCGTGCCGAGGCCATGAATATGTCCGTGGGCTACAGCCTTGCCAAGACCGATGGTCAGGGCTACGGCTTCCTGGTCCGTGAGGGCGAGGAGGACAAGTGGTGCGACGCCGAGGCGGCCAAGGGCGCTGTGATCGTTACCCAGAGCGGCTCCGTGCAGGAGGGCTTCTACAAGGAATTCATCGGCGAGTGCAAGGAGCTGAAGCTGGTCTCCTCCATGACCGACGGCTACCTGGCCGTGGCCGAGGGCAAGGCCGACATCTGCATCACCGACTGCCCCTCCGCCCGGCTGTATGCCGAAGCCAACGGCGGTCTGGCGGTTCCCGCCTTCCGTTTTGATGTGAAGCAGGAGGACGGCACCCGCGTGGTCACCCCCAAGGAGGGCACCGAGACCCTGATGGCGATCATCAACGAG
>JAGHSH010000102.1 GCA_018065965.1 Candidatus Apopatocola equi | reverse complement strand
ACCCGTCCGCCACTAAGCTGCAAAAGTAAACTCTTACAGCTCCGTTCGACTTGCATGTGTTAGGCACGCCGCCAGCGTTCGTCCTGAGCCAGGATCAAACTCTCAAAAAATCGTATCTAAACAGCCTCTCGGCTGCTCAAATCATTTGATTCTTTGAATGCTTTCCAGCTCTCAAAAGAATTTTCTTTTAATCGATCCGTTTCCGGATCGAAGAACCCTTCATCTGGTGCTTATTTGCATAAGCTATATCTTACATTGTTCAATTTACAAGGCACACAATTTTTCGCCCTCTCGGCGCCCCGCTTTTGTTCTTTCCGTGGGGGCTCTCCGTGAGAGCTTGCTTATCATAGCATTCCGGTTTCCTTTTGTCAACCCCTTTTTTTCAAAAATCGAAAGATTTTTCGGAGTTTTTTCAAAAGCCGGTTTTTGCTGTCATGGGGGACGAATGAGCCGCTCCAGCCTCAAAGGGAGGAGCGGCTCATTCGGGATCGGAGCTTCCCTTTTCAGGGACCTTCCGGATCTCAGACGGCCCGCGTCACCTTGCCGCTGCGGAGGCAGCGAGTGCAAGCGTAAACATGCTTCGGGGAACCGTCAACGATGGCCTTAACGCGCTTGACATTGGGCTTCCACATACGGTTGGAACGGCGGTGAGAATGGCTCACCTGAATACCGAAGGTGACACCCTTGTCGCAGAACTGACACTTAGCCATGCTGGTACCCTCCTTGTAGAATCGTCTGTTCTCAAAACAGCTTTGTTATTATAGCAGATGCATTTTGAGAATGCAAGTATTTTTTCCGCCTTTTTATTTTCCCGCTTGACTTCCCCGCCGTTGTCGAATACACTGTTGCGCGAGGTGATATAACAATGGAATGGATCGAATGCACGCTCCCCTGGAGCGGCGATGCGGACGAGCTTTGCACTGCCCTTGCCGAGCTGGGCGTGGGCGGCATGAGCGTGGAAAACGAGGCCGATTTCAAGGATTTTCTCGAAAATAATCATCAGTACTGGGACTATGTGGACGAGGAGCTGGAGCAGAGCTTTGCCGGCAAGTCTCAGGTGAAGTTCTGGCTCGCCGACGATGAGGAGGGCAGAGCCGTTCTTGCCGCCGTCACCGCCGCGGGCTACACGGTGACCACCTCTCTCATCCACGATGAGGACTGGGAGAACAACTGGAAGGAATTTTACAAGCCTCTGCCCATCGGCGAAAAGCTGATCGTGGTACCCGAATGGGAGGAGGCCGAGCTCGACGGGCGCATCGCCCTGCGGCTGGATCCGGGTCTGATCTTCGGCACCGGCAGCCATGCCACCACCCGTATGTGTCTGGAGGCGCTGGAGCACATGGCCGCCCCCGGCAAGCGGCTGCTGGATCTGGGCTGCGGCAGCGGCATTCTGGCCATCGGCGGCCTGCTGCTGGGCTGTGAGAGCGCCGTCGGCTGTGACATTGACCCCAAGGCCCCCGATGTGGCCGAGAGCAACGCCGCTCTCAACGGCATCGGCCCCGACCGCTTCCGGGTGTATGCCGGGGATGTACTCTCGGACGATGGGATGCGGAAATTCCTCGGAGAGGGCTATGACATCGTTACTGCCAACATCGTTTCCGATGTGATCATCCCGCTCGACGGCTTTGTGCGCCGATTCATGAATGAGGGCGGCGAGCTGGTGGTCTCCGGCATCATCGAGGGTCGGCAGGACGAGGTGACCGCTGCGCTCGAAGAGGCAGGCTTTACCATCACCGGCAGCTATTGCCAGGAGGAATGGCACTGCTACACCTGTAAATAAGCTGTTTTCGGGCATACTCTCCCTGCAGATCTTAAAGAGGAGGGTATCCTGTGAACACAAAGCAGTTTCTCAGCGGCATGGGCATGGGCATCGTAGCCGGCAGCGCCATCGGCATGCTGGTATCGCCCCGTTCCCGCCGCAGCAAGGCAAAAAACAGCGTCAGCAAGGCGCTGAAGAATGTCGGCGACATTCTCGATTCTCTGAGCTGAAGCAGAAAAGGTTCCCTGCAAAACGAAGAATTTGCAGGGACCCCTTTCTGCTATTATTATTTATATGATGAAGTAGAGCGCAAAGAGAACCGTAAGCGCCAGCACGGTGCCGCTGAGCTCCCGGGCTTTTCCGCAGGCGAGCTTGCAGAGCGTGTAGCTGATGAAACCCACAGCCATGCCCGTTGTGATGGAATAGCTCAGAGGCATGACGAGGATGCAGAGGTAAGCGGGGAGCGCCTCATCCAGATGCTGCAGGTCGATGTTTCTGATGTCGAGGAACATGTACAGTCCCACAACCACCAGAGCCGGGGAGGTTGCGGCGGCCGTGATCACCGAGGAGAGCGGGGAGAAGAAGGTCGCCAGCAGGAAGCACACGGCCACCGTCACGCCGGTCAGACCCGTGCGGCCGCCGGCAGCGATCCCCGTGGAGGATTCGGCATAGCAGGTGACTGTGCTGCAGCCCAGCAGGGCGCCGAGCATGGTGGAGGACGCATCGGCGATCAGAACGCGGCCCGTGGCCTTTTCATCGTCCTTCAGCAGTCCCGCCCCGGAGTCCGCGCCGATGAGGAAGCCCAGCGTGTCGAACATATCCACCATAGCCATGCTGACCAGCAGAGCGCAGAGTGCGGGGATTCCCCGGGCCGCGAGACCGTGGAAGTCCAGCTTAAAGGCCACCAGCCCCAGGGCATCGGGAGCGGAGAAGAGCTTTGTGGGGGCCGCGGTAACGCCGAAGAGAACATTGAGGATAACCGTGAAGAGCATGCCCAGGATCAGAGCGGCCTTTACCCCGCGAACTGCCAGAAGCGCCGTTACCAGAATGCCCGCAATGGCGCAGAGCACGCCCGGATCGCTCAGATCGCCCAGAGCAGGGAAGCCCATGGTCATGTTCACCACCCCCGCATTGAGCAGACCGATGAGGGCAATGAACAGTCCGATACCCACGCTGACGGCGTGCTTCAGCGTGTCGGGGAAGGATGCGATGACCTTTCTGCGGAAGGGAGACACGGCCAGCAGGAAGAAGAGCAGACCGGCGATGAAGGTCAGCGCCAGTGCCTGCTGCCAGCTGTAGCCGTATACACCGCAGACGGTATAAGCAAAAAAGCTGTTGAGTCCCATGCCGGCCGCCAGCGCAAAGGGCTTGTTGCTCAGGAAAGCGCAGAGCAGCGTACCCAGAGCCGCGGACAGGCAGGTCGCGATGAGCACAGCCTGTCCGTCCATACCCGCACCGCCGAGAAACACGCCGTTGAGGAAGATGATATAGGCCATGGCGAAGAAGGTGGTGACGCCGGCGCGGAGCTCGGCTGCGAGAGTGGTGCGGTTTTCGCTGAGATGAAAGATCTTTTCCATAGTTCCCTCCTGAAAAAGAAATACGCAAAAACCAAAAGCGCTTTAGCATCACGCTTTCGTTTTGCGTATCGGTTTCCGCTCATCAGCCGGTATTCTGACTCGGCCTCCGCACCTGCCCCGCCTTCCCGGGTCTCCCCAGTGACATCATGAAGCAGGCTCCTCCTTCACAGCGCTGGCAACGTACAGGAATCGCACCTGTTTTCCTTTAAAGCCTTGCGGCTGCTGATGAGCCCTATTCACTTACGGGCGGGATTATAACACGCCATGAAAGAAAGTGCAAGGGGGGAAAATTCCAAAATTTTGCTTTTTCGCCGCTGTCCGTTCGCTGCAGAGAGCAAAAAATAATTTTCGAAAAAAATCAAAAAAGGACTTGCAATTTGAAAACAGATGTGCTATTCTATCTGAGCGTTAAGGAAATGCGTCTTTAGCTCAGCTGGATAGAGCGTCTGGCTACGGACCAGAAGGTCGGGGGTTCGAATCCCTCAAGGCGTGCCAAGGGCATCTGCGAAAGCAGATGCCCTTTTTTACTCCGGTCAAAAACTCCGTTTCTGACCGGGCGGGAATCTCGCATTCCATCGCGGCGGCTTTGCCGCCTTGGTCGATGCGAGGGCGCGCCGGCAGAGCGCGCCTCAGAGTATTTTTATACGAGCGGAGCCCGCATAAAAAATGATTTTAGTTTATTCGCACCTGCGGGTGCGAACTCTGCGAGGCTGAAGCGCGCATTTCTTTTTCCGCTGCATGGATCCTTTGCCGGTCTGCGGCACCTGCGGAAGCAGGTGCCCTTTTTTGTTTTTCCTCTTCGTTTCCAATTTTTACTTGACGCATCTTTTCCTGCGCGGTATTCTGTTTCACAGAAAGGGGGGATCGCCTGTGCGGAAAAGACTGAGCTCCTCACAGATCATCTTCTTTGGCTTTGCCGCTCTCATCCTGCTGGGCAGCGTTCTGCTCTCTCTGCCGGTCTCCGTCCGGGAGGGGCAGACGGCCTCCTTCGGCACGGGACTCTTCACCGCCACCTCCGCCGTGTGCGTAACGGGTCTTGCCGTAGCGGACACCGCCACCTATTTTTCCGGCTTCGGACAGGCCGTGCTTCTGCTGCTCATTCAGATCGGCGGCATGGGCGTTGTCACCGTGGCCGTGAGCATCGCCATGTTCTCCGGCAGGAGGATCGGGCTCATGCAGCGGGGACTCATGCAGGAATCCATTTCCGCCCCCAATCTGGGCGGTATCGTGAAGCTGACCCGCTTCATTCTCCGCACCTCCTTCTGTGCCGAGGCGCTGGGCGCGCTGCTGCTCTATCCGGCCATGGCCGCTCGGGCAGGACGGTGGAAAGGGATCTGGTATGCGGTGTTCCACTCTGTCTCGGCCTTCTGCAATGCGGGCTTTGACCTGATGGGCGGCGGCTCCCTTTCCTCCTTTGCCGCCTCTCCGCCGGTAAATCTTACCGTCTGCGCGCTGATTCTCTTCGGCGGGCTGGGCTTTCTCACCTGGGAGGACTTCCGCACCAAGCGCTTTTCTCTGCACCGCTACCGGATGCAGAGCAAGACCATTCTGGCCATGTCCGTGTTTCTGCTGACGCTGCCCTTTCTCTTTTTCTATTTCTATGAGTTCAACCGTCCCGTCTGGGGCACTCTGTCCGGCAGCGAGCGTTTTTATTTGAGCCTTTTCCAGACCGTTACGCCCCGCACGGCGGGGTTCAACACGGCAGATCTGGCGCAGCTCTCCGACAGCGGCCGCTGCATCACCGTGCTGCTGATGCTGGTGGGCGGCGCCCCCGGCTCCACGGCGGGCGGCATGAAGATCACCACCTTTGCGGTGCTCTTCGCCTCAGCCCGGGCCGTTTTTGAACGGGATTCGGAGGCGCGGATCTTCCGGCGGCGCGTGCCGCAGGAGGCGGTGCGCTCTGCCGCCGCCATCGCCACGCTGTATGTCTCGCTGCTGGTCCTCGGCAGCATCACCCTCAGCTGCGTGGAGGAGCTGCCTCTGAGCCTCTGCATTTTCGAGTGTACCTCCGCGATCTGTACCGTGGGACTCAGCGTGGGGCTCACCGCCTCGCTGGGAGCGCTGAGCCGGGGCATTCTGATCCTGCTGATGTTCCTGGGCCGCATCGGCGCGCTGACGCTGGTCTTTGCCGCCCTGAACCCCACCGGCAGCCTTGCCGCCCGCTATCCCAAAGAGAGTATCACCGTCGGCTGAAAGGAGCAAGAGATGGATACCGTTAAATCCGTACTGATCATCGGCATGGGCCGCTTCGGCCGCCATGCCGCCAGAAAAATGTCTGAGCTGCACCGTCAGGTCATGGCGGTGGACAAGGACGAGCGTTGCATCAACGCGGTGCTGGACTATGTGACCTATGCGCAGCTGGGTGACAGCACCGACGAGCAGTTTCTGCGCAGTCTGGGCATTTCCAACTTTGATGTGTGCATCGTGGCCATCGGCGATGACTTTCAGTCCTCGCTGGAGACCACCTGCCTGCTCAAGGAGCTGGGCGCCCGCCGGGTGGTGGCCCGGGCAAGCCGGGAGCGGCACGAAAAGTTCCTGCTCCGCAACGGCGCCGACGAGGTGATCTATCCCGAAAAACAGGTGGCCGAATGGACGGCCATCCGCGCCGCCTCCGAGCGGGTCTTTGACTATTTCGCACTGGGCGGCGACTACGCCATCTTTGAGCTTTCCGTGCCCGAGGAATGGGTGGGCAAAAACCTGTCCTCGCTGGATATCCGCAGGAAATACGGCGTGAACATACTGGCCATCAAGCAGGGAGAGGATCTGAACATGACCATCACCCCCGACACGGTCTTCAGCGCAGGAGATAAGATACTGGCGCTGGGCAAGAACGACGAGGTACTCAAGCGCTTCCGTTAACGGGGAAAAGGAGAGGGAACATGACGGATTTGGAAAAAGCCAGGGAACTGCTGCTGCAGGGGAACTACACTGCCGCGCTCTGCCGGGACGGAGAGGTCCTGACAAGCACGCTGCGGGGCGTAAAGCCGCTGCTGGACTGGATCGATGAGGGGCGGAAGCTCACGGGCTGGTCGGCCGCCGACCGGGTGGTGGGCAAGGCCGCCGCCTTCCTCTATGTGCTGCTGGGCGTGGAGCGGGTCTGGGCCTCGGTCATGAGTCACCGGGCCGCCCAGGTGCTGCGCTCCCACGGCATTGAGGCGCTCTGCGACACCGAGGTGGAGAAGATCGAAAACCGCACCCATGACGGCTACTGCCCCATGGAGACCGCCGTGTGGGACATCGACGATCCCGTGGAGGCGAGAGCCACGGTCATCGTGCGTCTGCGCGAGCTGAACGGACAGTAAGAGGAGCTGCCATGTCCGATAAAGAAAAGCGAAGCGCTGCACTGATCCGTGCCTATGCGCTGGAGAGACACCCGGAGGGCGGCTGGTTCTCCGAGGTTTTTACCGCTGCCGAGGGCGGGGAGCGGAAGCTCGCCGGCAGTATCTACTTTCTTCTGGATCGGGAAGACATTTCCCATTTCCACCAGATCGACTGCGAGGAGCTCTGGTATTTTCACGAGGGCTGCGGCCTGAATTGCAACCCGGTAACATATACATCATTTGAGAAAGTGTCGGGAAAAATATTCTTGACATCTTTGATGATATCTGTTACTTTTAAGGAAACCGCACCGAGACGCATGCTGTTTCCCATTGTATTGGGAGGCAAAGTGTAGCTCCTTGCGGTTTTTTTGGCGTTTATCGCGCTGATATTACCCAACACATCGAGATTGATTAGCTCCGCGCTTCTATCGGCATGCTGTTCAACAAGCATTCTGACTGCATTTACATCCGGGAAGCCGACGGCAGCTGCAGGACAGAGCGGCTGGGCAACGATTTTGACGCCGGAGAGAAGCCCATGGTAAGTGTGGGAAAGGGTGCGATCTTTGCCGCAGAGAATCTGGATCCGACGGCCTATACCTTTATCAGCTGCGCGACTGCCCCGAAATTCTCCTATGAAGGCTTCCGGCTGGTTCCCCGCTGTGAGCTGCCGGATGCAGCCTTCCCCGAGCGGCTGTTTTCGGACACGGCAAGCAGATAAAAAGACTCCCTTCCCCGGGCGGTTCGGTTCCGCCCGGAGAAGGGAGTCTTTTTCGTCTCTCCGGCTCAGCTGTCGGAGGGCTCATGCTGCATTTCGCTCAGGTAGGCCATGAGCTTTTTCATCCGGTGGCTCAGGCAGCTCTTGCTCACCGGGGGATAGGACAGGGCAGAGAGCTCTGCGAGAGAGGATTCCGGGTTGGCGATGCGGAGCATGGCGGTTTCCTGCAGGGCGTCAGGCAGAGCGGAGATGCCGATCTCCGCGTCGATGCGGCGGATCATGTCCAGCTGCTCCTGAGCGGCAGAGACGATGCGGTCGGCATTGGCGCTGTCGCAGTTCACCCGGCGGTTGATGGTATTGCGGATATCCTTCTCCACCTTGCTCTGCTGCAGCGCCATACCCGCAAGGGGCGCGCCGATGGTGGCAAGCACATCGCTGATCACATCGGACTGCTTGAAATAGATCAGCTCCCCGCCGCTGCGGCGGGAGAGCCGCGGCTCAAAGCCCAGCTCCTGCAGCAGGGAGATGGTCTCCCGCAGCACGCTCTGGTGGGAGCACATCAGCTCCATATGGTAGCGCTTATCCGGGTCGGTGATGCTGCCGCCGGAGAGGAACGCCCCCCGCAGGAAAGCACCGCGGCAGCATTCGTTCTCCAGCATACCGAGGTTGATATGAAGGGCAAGGGAGGGCTCCTGTCCGTAGGCGGAAAAGATCTTCAGGATCTTTTCGCTGTCGGTGATGAGGAAGCTGCGCTTTCCGGCGGCGTTTTCGCCCGGCAGGGCGTCGAACTCCACGCCGAAGGCTCTGCGGAAGAGCTTCGGCAGCCGCTGGGATAGGGCGGCGCTGCCGGTGATGATGCGGATCTCCCGGCCGCTGAAGGTGTTGGCAAAGAGCAGCACCCCGTAGGCCTCCGCGGCAGCGCAGCAGCTGCGGTTCAGCGGCACGCGGCACAGCTCTGTCTTGGTATCGGCGGAAAAGGACATTCCGACCTCCTCAGCGCAGGCTGCCCCGCACCCGGCGGGGATGCTCCTTCTCGTAGAGGGCCATGATCGCGTCTGCCAGCGCATCGGGATTGTGCCGGATCAGCCCCTGCTCCCAGTTAGCCACCGGGGCATATTCCGCCTCCACGCCCAGCGCTGCCAGCTCTGCTGCATCGGCCTCGATGGGGAAGGCTCCCTCGGCGGCATAGGAGGGCAGCATATCCGGCGGGATGGGCAGATCGTTCACCAGCGTCCGGGTGAAGAGTCCCGCGCCGCCGTGATCAAAGAGGGCGCGGATGTGATCGGCGCCGGTATATTTCTCCGTTTCGCCGTCCTGGGTCATCAGATTCATGACATAGACCTTCATGGCTTTGGAGGCATGGACGGCCTCGGGGATGCCGTCCACCAGCAGGTTCGGCAGGACGCTGGTATACAGCGAGCCGGGGCCCAGCAGGATCAGATCTGCCTCCGCGATGGCGTCCAGACAGCTCTGAAGGGGCTCTGGCTTTTCGGGGCTGAGCCACACCCGGCGGATGCGGGCGTCGCTGCCCTTTTTATAATCGGCGATCTCACACTCGCCCACGATCTCCGCCCCGTCGGTGAACTCGGCGCAGAGCTGGACATTGGCATTGGTCACGGGCAACACCCGGCCTGTAATGGCAAGCACCTCGCCCATGGTCAGAACGGCCTCCTCAAAGCTGCCGCTCATGCCGTCCAGTGCCGCCAGAAACAGGTTGCCGAAGCTCTGTCCCTTCAGAGAACCGTCCTTGAAACGGTAGCCCAGCAGCTTGGTCAGGGTGGGCTCCGCGTTGGAGAGCGCCTGAATGCAGTTGCGCACATCGCCCGGCGGGAGCATACCCAGCTCCTGCCGCAGCATACCGCTGCCGCCGCCGTTGTCGGCCACGGTGACGATGGCGGTCAGATCGATCTTTTTCTTCTTCAGTCCCCGCAGCATGGTGGACAGGCCCGTACCGCCGCCGATGGCGACGACCCTGGGAGCAGCTTTCTTCCTGTATTTCATGTTCGCACACTCCTTCCGCAATCCCGGTGATTGCTCTCTGCGTTCACGCCGCGGCTCCGGAGAGCGCCGCTGAGCGTTTCCGCCACGGCCACACTGCGGTGCTGTCCGCCCGTGCAGCCGATGCCCACGGTCAGGCTGGTCTTGCCCTCTCGGGTGTAGAGGGGCAGGAGAAATGCCAGCAGCTCCGTGGTCTTTTTCATAAATTCCTCTGCCTGCGCATTGTTCAGCACATACTCCCGCACGCGGCCGTCCAGCCCGGTCAGGGGCTTGAGCGCCGGGTCATAATAGGGATTGGGCAGGAAACGCACATCCAGCACCAGATCCGCCTCCATCGGCAATCCGTGCTTGTAGCCGAAGGACATGACCGTAACGGGGATGAGCGGGTGAGCGCCGCCCGGAGAGAGCAGCGTTTCGATCTGCCGGCGCAGCTGACCCAGCGTCAGGGAGCCGGAGTCGATGATCCAGTCTGCGCGGCGTCGGACGCTCTCCAGCAGCCGCCGTTCCCAGTCCACGCCCTCCTCCACGCTCACGCCCTCACCCTGCAGGGGGTGGGGACGGCGGCTCTCCTTGTAGCGCTTCACAAGCACCGCCGTGGGAGCCTCCATAAACAGGATACGACCGTTCAGCTCCACGGAGATCTTGTTCAGGGGTTCAAAATCCGTCTGGCTGCGGATATCCGTGACCACGGCCAGCCTCTCAAAGCGGTTGCCGGAGGCCACGGCGAACTCGGCAATGCGCCCCAGCAGCGCCACGGGCACATTATCCATTACAAAATAGCCCAGATCCTCCAGCACATTGGCGGCCTGGGTCTTTCCGGCTCCGGAGAGGCCGGTGACAACGATCAGTTCCATCTTTCTCTCTTCTCCCGCCTTCAGGGTCGGACGATCTTCACTTCCGGCTCCAGCGTGATGCCGGAGGCGGCATAGACCCGCTCCCGGATTTCCTCCATAAGCCGCAGCACATCCTCAAAGCTCGCGCCGCCCCGGTTGACCACGAAGCCCGCGTGCTTTTCACTGACCTGTGCGCCGCCCACGGCAAAGCCCTTGAGCCCCGCCTGATCAATGAGCGCGGCGGCATAGCCCCCCACCGGGCGCTTGAAGGTGCTGCCGGCGCTGGGCATATTCAGGGGCTGGCTGGCTCTGCGCTTTTCCATCAGCGTATCCATCTGCTCCCGGATGGCCGTCTCCTCGCCCCGCTGCAGCTCCAGCTCCGCGCCGAGGATCACATCCTCCGTGTCGGAGAAGCGGCTGTGGCGGTAGCTCAGCTGCGGCTCGTCGGTCTCCCGCAGCTCCAGCTCAGGGCTGAGATAGCGCACCCGGCGCACTACCTGCACCATCTCGCCGCCGTAGGCTCCGGCATTCATGCTCACGGCGCCGCCCAGGGTGCCGGGGATGCCGTGGGCAAACTCCAGTCCCGTCAGCGAATGCTCCGCAGCCGTCAGCGCCAGCTTGCGGAGGGTGATGCCGCTGCAGGCATAGAGCCCCGTTTCCCCCACCTGCTCCGCAGCGGAAAAGGCGCTGCCCAGATGGAGCACCACCCGCTCGAAATGCTCATCGGAAATGAGCAGGTTGGAGCCGTTGCCCATGAGGATGGGCTTTTCTCCGTGAGCACGGAGGATGCGGCAGAGCTCCGCGATCTCCCGCTCGGAGGCAGGCTCGACAAATGCCGCGCAGCGCCCGCCGATGCGGAAGCTGCAGTGCTCGGAGAGCGGCTCGTTTTCCTTTATACTCAGCTCCGGCAGCGCCTCGCGCAGCTCCCGGAGGATCGGATCCAGTCCGGACATATGCTCCCTTCCCTTCTCTCAGAACGAGATGCCCTCGTCTATCATGGAATCGTAACGGTCTACCAGCACCTGCGCGGCGTTGTAGCCCATTTTCTTCTCGCGGTTGTTCATGGCGGCCAGCTGCAAAATGGCACCCAGGTTCCGGCCCGGCCGCACGGGGATAGTCAGATAGGGCACCTTCACGCCCAAAATGTCGATGTATTCCTGCTCCAGACCCAGCCGGTCATAGGCCTTGGTGTCGTCCCAAAGCTCAAAGTTCACCACAATGTCGATGGTCTGCTCGGGCTTCACCGCGCCGATGCCGAAGAGATGGCGGGCGTCCACCACGCCGATGCCCCGCACCTCCATGAAATAGCGCAGCAGCTCCGGCGCCGAGCCGATGAGCTCATCGT
This sequence comes from Candidatus Apopatocola equi, assembly GCA_018065965.1. Taxonomy (GTDB): domain Bacteria; phylum Bacillota; class Clostridia; order Oscillospirales; family Oscillospiraceae; genus Apopatocola; species Apopatocola equi. Next base: position 8,070 of record JAGHSH010000102.1, on the reverse strand, counting down.
TGCTGACCCGGCGGATGTCCACGGCGTCGTCGGCCACCAGACGGTGTCCCTGCCGCATCAGCTCCATGGCCGTCTCGCTCTTGCCCACGCCGCTCTCGCCGGTGATGAGCACGCCCTCGCCGCAGATCTCCATGAGCACGCCGTGGCGGCTCTCCCGGGGGCCCAGCCAGTCCATGAGCTTGACGATGATCAGACCCATGAAGGAGCTGGTGCGCATGCCGATGCAGAAAAGGTTCACGTTGTTCCGCTCCGCCGCATCGAGGATGAGCTGCGGCACCTCGTTGTTGCAGTCCACATGGGCGACCACCACCACCCGGATGCCGCTGGAGAAGAGCTGCTCAATGCGCAGCTCCTGGGTGTGCTCCGTCATCTCCCGCAGGAAGGTCAGCTCCACCTTGCCGATGATCTGAATGCGCCGGGGCTCGAAATAATTATAGAAGCCTGCCAGCTGCGGGCCGGGACGGTTTACCTCCGTGACCCTGACGCGGACGGAATCGTAATCGTCGGAGCGGTGAAGCTCCGTCAGTCCACACTCCCGCACGATGGTGGGCAGGTCTACGCTGCGCTCTGCCATAATGCCAGCCTCCTTCGGAATACTGCTTTGTTTGCTATCTCTCTATTGTACAGAAGAATCCGCCGTTTGGCAACAGGAACCGCGCACCGGCGGGCAGAAATTTCCTTCCGGGGGTGGAAAATCGCAATAAATCTTGCACCGCAGGGAAAAATCTGATATACTGATCTCTTAATAAATAAATGTAAGAGGTAAAAATGAAATATTCAAACTGGAAGGTACCCTCCTCTCCCGCGCCGATCCCCCGGGATCTGCTGCGGGCGGGATGCACGCCGCTGCTGGCCGCGCTGCTGGCGCTGCGGGGCATGGGTGAGCTGGACACAGCCGAGTCTTTTCTTCTGGGCGGGTCTGAGACGCTGCACGATCCTCTGCTGCTGGAGGACATTCTCCCCGCCATCCGCCGGATCACCCGGGCCGTAGCCGTGCAGGAGCACGTGGCCGTATACGGGGACTACGATGTGGACGGCATCACTGCCGCCTGTCTCATGACGGACTATCTCCGCTCCAGAGGTCTGGAGGTGGAGACCTACATACCCGACCGGCTGGACGAGGGCTACGGCCTGAACACAGCCGCCATCGACAAGCTCGCCCTGCTGGGCGTGAGCCTGATCATCACCGTGGACTGCGGCGTGACCAGTCTGGAGGAGACCGAGCACGCCAATGCTCTGGGCATTGACATGATCATCACCGACCACCACGAATGCCGGGACGAGCTGCCCGACGCCGTGGCGGTGGTGGATCCCAAGCGCAGGGGCTGCGCCTATCCGGGCGACGGCCTTGCAGGCGTGGGCGTGGCCTTCAAGCTGGTCTGTGCGCTGGAGGGTGACGCCGAGCGGATGCTGACGCGCTACGGCGATCTGCTGGCCGTGGGCACGGTGGCGGATGTGATGCCCGTGATCGGGGAAAACCGCTATATGATCCGCCGCGGCCTTGAAAAGCTCTCCTCCGAGAGCTGCCGCCCCGGTCTCGCCGCCCTCATGCGGGAGACCGGCAGCGCCGAGCGGCGGCCCACCGCCTCCACCGTCAGCTATGCGCTGGCGCCCCGCATCAACGCCGCCGGCCGTCTGGGCGACACCCGCACCGCCGTGGAGCTGCTGGAGACCGCCAGTCCCCGCCGCGCCGAAGAACTGGCCCGGGAGCTCTGCCGCATCAACCGGGAGCGGCAGGAGCTGGAGCTGAACATCTGGCAGGAGGCGCTCTCCATGCTGGACGGGCAGTCTCCCGCCGCCCCGCTGGTGCTGGCAGCCGAGGGCTGGCATCCCGGCGTGATCGGCATCGTGGCCAGCAAGCTCACCGACGCCTTTTCCCTCCCCTCCGTGATGATCTGTCTGGACGGGGAAAAGGGCAAGGGCTCCTGCCGCAGCGTGGGCGATTTCAATCTCTATGAGGCGCTCACCGCCTGCCGGGACTGTCTGGAGGGCTTCGGCGGGCACGCCATGGCGGCGGGTCTCACCATCCGCGCAGACATGGTGGATGAATTCCGCCGGCGGCTCGGCGAATACTATCTCTCCCATCCCACGGCATCCGTGCCCGCTCTGGAGGCGGAGCTCATGATCACCGACCCCCGCCTGCTGACCATGGAATGCGTGGAATCGCTGGACTCTCTGGAGCCCTGCGGCAGCGGCAACCCCCGGCCGCTGCTGTATATGGAAAACGCACTTCTCTGCGACCTTTCCGCCATCGGGGGCGGCAAGCACAGCCGACTGCGCCTGAGCCATCTGGGCGAGCGCTACGAGGCGGTGTTCTTCTCCCGGCCTCTCAGCGCCCTCGGCGTGCAGAAGGACGACTATGTGGATCTGATTTTTGTTCCCCAGATCAACGAGTTCCGGGGCCGCCGCAGTGTTCAGCTGGTGCTGAACGATATCCGAAAGCACAACGGGGACTGATCGTTCTCCCCAAGGAGCAGTCATGTCAGAAGAAAAGAAAACCTATACGCCCCAGGAAGATCAGGCGCTCATTGAGGAGGCCTACCGTTCTCTGGCCGATACCATTCTGGAGCGCAATCCCGGCATCGATCTGGGCCGCGTCCGGGCCGCCTTCGAATATGCCGAACGGGCCCACAGCGGGCAGCGGCGGCAGCAGGGCACGCCCTATGTGACCCATGTGATCGCCGCGGCGCAGATCTGCGCGGAGATGGGGCTGGACGAGGAGAGCATCGTCTCCGCCCTGCTCCACGATACCATTGAGGACACGCCCATCACCCACGCCGACATCGCCAAGATGTTCGGCTCCAATGTGGCGGACATCGTCGAGGGAGTTACCAAGCTCACCCGGGTGCAGTTCACCAGCCGGGAGGATGAGCAGATGGAGAACCTGCGCAAGATGCTCATGGCCATGGCGCAGGACATCCGCGTGATCCTCATCAAGCTGGCCGACCGGCTGCACAATATGCGCACCATGGACTTCATGAAGGAAGAAAAGCGCCTGCAGAAGTCTCTGGAGACCATGGAGATCTATGCGCCCATCGCCCACCGGCTGGGCATGCAGAAGGTCAAGCTGGAGCTGGAGGATCTGGCGCTGAAGTATCTGGATCCCATCGGCTATCAGGATATCCTCAGCTTCCTCTCCGAGCGCACCGTTGCGCTGGACACGTTCATGCAGAACGTGCAGCAGAGCATCATGCGCAGACTCCGGGAGAGCGGCGTGGACGGCGCGGTGCAGAGCCGCATCAAGCATACCTATTCTATTTACCGGAAAATGTACACCCAAAAGCGGGAGCTCACGGAGATCTTCGATCTCTGCGCCTTCCGCGTGATCGTGGACAGCATTTCCGAGTGCTATAACGTTCTGGGTCAGATCCACGATATGTACCGCCCCATCCCCGGGCGCTTCAAGGATTATATCGCCACCCCCAAGCCCAACGGCTATCAGAGCGTGCATACCACGGTCATCGGGGAAGAGGGCATTCCCTTTGAGGTGCAGATCCGCACCTGGGATATGCATCAGGTGGCCGAATACGGCGTTGCCGCCCACTGGAAGTACAAGAGCGGCGAGCAGGGCGTGAAGGCCGGCGATACGGAAAGATTCGCCTGGGTGCGCCGTCTGCTGGAGGCGCAGCAGGACGCCGACGCCACCGACTTCGTCCACGAGCTGAAGATCGATATGTTCAACGATGAGGTCTTCGTCTTTACGCCCAAGGGCGATGTGATCAACCTGCCCGCCGGCTCCACCCCCATCGACTTTGCCTACAACATTCACTCCGCCGTGGGCAACAGCATGACCGGCGCCAAGGTCAACGGACGCATCGTTCCCTTTGACCATGTGCTCGCCAACGGCGACATCGTCAGCATCATCACCTCCAAGAACGCCGCCGGCCCCAGCCGCGACTGGATCAAGCTCTGCGCCTCCAACTCCGCCCGGACGAAGATCCGGCAGTGGCTCAAGAAGGAGCGGCGGGAGGAGAACGTGACCCAGGGACGGGAAATGTTTGAGACCGAGCTGCGCCGGGTGGGACTCACCGCCGCCTATCTCAGCGATGAGGAGGTAGTCAGCGCCGCCCTGAAAAAGCTCAGCTTCACCCAGCTGGACGATATGTACGCCGCCATCGGCTACGGCGGTCTCACCTCCACCCGGGCGGCCAACCGCTTCAAGGACGAGGTCGCCAGAGCCGCCCGGCAGCAGAGCCGCAAGAGCGTGCTGGATCGGCTCAACGAGGCCGCCGAGCGCCGCAGCGCCCGGCAGGTCAGAGCCATGCAGGGCGTGCTGGTGGAGGGCATCGACAACTGCCTGATCCGCTTCTCCCGCTGCTGCACCCCCGTACCCGGCGACAGCATCGTTGGCTATATCACCCGGGGCGAGGGCATCTCCGTTCACCGCACCGACTGCCCCAACTACCTCAACGGCCTGCGGAACGAGGCCGAAAAGGGACGCTGGATCCCCGTGGATTGGGCCGAACGGACGCTGGAATCCTATGTGACCGGCTTCACCGTCACCGGTGAGGACCGCAACGGCTTCGTCATGGACGTGGCTACGGTGCTCAACACCCTCAACGCCAAGGTTCGCACCCTCAACGCCCGCTCCAACATGGGCAAGGCCATTCTCAACGTGACCGCAGAGGTCAAAGATCTTGCGGCGCTCAACCAGATGCTTGCCCGGCTCCGGAGCATCCGCGGCGTGAACGATGTACAGAGAGGAAATATATAAATGCGTGCTGTTGTAACAAGAGTGAAGTCCGCCTCCGTTACCGTAACGGGCAGCGGCGAGCTGCTGGGACGCTGCGGAGAGGGCTTCCTGGTGCTGCTGGGCGTCCACACGGACGACACGGAAAAGGAAGCCGACCGCATCGCCGACCGGATCTGCGGGCTGCGGATCTTTGAGGACGAAAGCGGAAAAATGAACGTGAATCCCGCCGACGCAGGGGCGGAGCTGCTCATCGTCAGCCAGTTTACCCTCTGGGCCGACTGCCGCTCCCGCCGCCCCGCCTTCACCCGGGCGGCGCGGCCCGACACGGCGATTCCCCTCTACGAGAGGGTCATCGAACAGTGCCGCAGCCGGGGCTTCCATGTGGAGACCGGCCGCTTCGGCGAGGATATGCAGGTGGAGAGCATCAACGACGGGCCGGTGACCATCCTGCTGGATACCAACGAATGCTGAAAGGAAAGACGAATATGCATGTCAAGACCCTTGAAGTGGGCTACCTGCTCACCAACTGCTATATCGTGGCAGACGAAGCCACCGGAGACGCCGCCGTACTGGATCCCGGCGGAGACGTGGCCGCTATTCTGGACTATCTGGAGGAAAACAATCTCCACTGCAGAGCCGTTCTCCTGACCCACGGCCACTTTGACCATGTGATGGGCGTAGAGACCTTTCTGGAATACGAGGATGTGCCCCTCTACATGAACCGCGCCGATGTGGACAGAGACATCGGCAACGAGACCTTCGTTTTCTCTCCTCCGGCCAACACCGTGTATATCGACCACGGCGACACCGTGGAGGTCGGCTCCCTCCGCTTTGAGGTCATCGGCTGCCCCGGCCACACCCCCGGCGGCGTGACCTATAAGATCGAGGATTGCCTCTTCACCGGCGATACCCTCTTCCGGCTCAACTGCGGCCGCTACGATTTCCCCGCCAGCGACGGCCGGGCGCTGATGCGCTCCCTCCAGCGGCTCCGGGCGCTGCCGGGCAACTATGACGTTTACCCCGGTCACGGCCAGTCCACCACCCTGGAATTCGAGCGGCGCATGAACCCCGCCATGGCGCTCTGAGATACCTCTCGTAACCTTTTTCCCCTCCCTTTTCCGGGCGCTGCGGGAGAAAAAAGTCCCGAATTGCGCGAAAACGCGGGAAAATCCCCGAAACACTGGTGACATTTGATTGAAACCGCCAATTTCCCGATCTAAAATTTGTCGCTTTTCCCGAGAAATTCCCTGTTGCGTTTTGCGTCAAAGCATGGTATAACTAAGCTACAAAAGGTTACAAGTTATTACACAGCAGTATTATGCCGCAGATGGCTTGTAGTTCCATTGAGTATTTCAGTCAGGAGGACAAAAAAATGAAGAAGATAAAGCGTATCCTTGTGCTTTGTCTCGTGGCTGCCATGTTCCTGGGAATCATGGCCATCCCCGCCGGCGCCGTTTTCTCCGTGCAGAACGCCGAGGATTATGTTGAGCAGCTCTACACCGGCCTGCTGGGCCGCGCCTCTGATGAGGCGGGTAAGCTTCTCTATGTCAACAAGCTCTATTCACAGGGCGTCAGCGCCGGTACGGTCGCACAGCAGTTTGTCAGCTCTGCCGAGTTCCGTGGCCGTCAGCTGAACAACGATCAGTATGTGGAGACTCTCTATCAGGGTCTGCTGGGCCGCGCAGCCGACGCTGCCGGCAAGGCCGGCTTCCTGAACGCCATGGACTGCGGTCAGTCCCGCACCTGGGTGTTCCAGCAGATTCTTGCCTCCGCCGAGTTCAAGTCCCACTGCGAGAATGACTTCGACATGTACGTGGGCAACTTCTCCACCGACGCCAATGTGCCCAATGCCACCCCCACCAATGTGAACACCGCCGAGGCCCGTCCCTTCGTGGAGCAACTCTACGTTGCTCTGCTGGGCCGTGACCCAGCCTCCCTGGCCTCCGATGCCGGCGTGAACCACTGGGTCGACATGCTCTTCTACAAGAAGCTGAATGCCGCCGGTGTTGCCACCGCCATCGCTTCCTCCGCGGAGTTCAACAGCAAGTCCTACACCAACAGCGAGATCATCACCCGCTGCTATCAGGGTCTGCTGGGCCGTAACCCCGACGTGGCCGGCTACACCGCTTTCGTCAACGCCCTCAACAGCGGCAAGACCCGCAGCTGGGTGTTCTCCTCCATCTGCGCCAGCAGTGAGTTCCAGAACCGCGTTGCCTTCTCCTCCGGCTATGCCAATGTGACGCCCGGCATCTCCAACGCCGGCAGCACCGGCTCCGTCAGCGGCGGCGCCGTGAACGCCCAGATGGCCACCGATTATGTCTGCCGTCTCTACCGCTACATCCTCAACACCGAGATCGACCCCAATGATGCCAACGTGCAGGGCTGGGTCTCCAAGCTGGTCAACCGTCAGCTGAGCGCCTCCGGCGTGGCTGCCGCCATCGCCGCTTCTCCCCAGGCCAAGGGCATTGCCCGCACCCGCGAGCAGTATGTGGAATGCCTCTACGGCGCCCTGCTGGGCCGCGCCTCCGATCCCGAGGGTCTGGGCGGCTTCGTGGCTGCTCTCCGCTCCGGCTACTCCCGCTCCTGGGTCTTCGCCAAGATCGTCCAGAGCACTGAGTTCCAGAAGCAGAGCCTCTTCTCCGACATGAACGTGGTGCCCGGCACCATCAACTACACTGCCTACGACATGGGCTGATAACCCGGTCGTTCTTCATCCCACACGGGGCTGTATCGATCGGTACAGCCCCACCTTTTTATGACCTCGCTTCCGCTGCCGGAAGCGCAATACGATGCAAGAGGTAAATACCATGACCAACGAAGAGCTTTATTCCCTGCGGCGGGGCCGCATCGACGCCGCCGTGGCCTGCAGCCATGCCGACCGCATCCCCATCATGCCCTTTGCCCGCGCCTATCCCTATGTCCGGCGGGGCCACAGCATGGGACAGGCCATGAATGACACCGCTCTGGCCCAGCAGGATATGAAGGACTGGATCCTTGCCCTGCAGCCGGACATGGCCGTGAGCTACACCGCCTCCCTTGCCGGAGCCGGCGCGGCGATGAGTGAAATGGGCGTTACTCTGCTGGACTGGCCGGGACGCAGCGGCGGTACGCTGGGCGAAAACGGCACCCTGCAGATCGTTGAAAACCCGCCCATGGACGAGGACGCCTATGAGGACACGGAAACCGTGCTCTCCCTGCTGCCCCGCTTCGACACCTCTCTGCCGCACGCTGCTGCTTACCGCGCCGCCGCCGCGCAGTTTGAGCGGGAGCTCCGCGCCGAGGGCTTCCCCACGGCCTACTGTGCCATCGCCGCCGCTCCCTTTGACGAGCTGGGGCTTTGCCTCCGGGGCACGCTGGGGCTGATGACTGACATATAT